>DAORHX010000223.1:0-6236 GCA_035438245.1 Rubrivivax sp. | reverse complement strand
CCTTCCAGCGCGTGCAGGAGAACGTGATGCGCGGCGGGCAGATCGGCCGCAGCGCACAAGGCCGCCGCCTGCACACCCGGCCGGTGGGCAGCATCGACCGGGGCGTCAGCCTGAACCGTGCATTGTGGATGCTGGCCGAGGAGATGCGGCGCATCAGGGCCGCGGCTTGATCCCGTGAACCCCGGGCGATGACTCTTGCGCTGAAGTCATCGCCCGTTTCTTTCGCGGCCGGCTTGACCATCGGGCGGCCAGGCCGCACTGGCTTGCCCGGACCGCAAACAGGGGGTCTCACCATGAACTCACCGATCGAAGCCACGCTCGACGAGTGCCAGCACCGATCCAGCACTGCCACCGCAGCAGGCGCGGCAGCCTTCGCCCGCTTGCTGCATCTGGCCGAGCAGCGCGATTCCGGGCAGATCGCCTGCATCGCCCGGTTTCTTGCGGCGACCTACAACGGGCAAGCGTTCCCGCTGGACCCGTTCGAGCTGCGCGCCGTCGACATCGTGATCAGCGACGACATGCTGCGCTGCCTCGATGCGCTGCGCTGGGGACGTGCCGATCTGCATACGCTGGTTCCAGACGGCGACAGGCGCATGCAGGCCGTCATTGCGCGCTGGGGGCTGCGCTGGCCCGAGAGTGGCTGAGCGCAAGTCCGAGCCGGGCCTACGCAGATAAAAACTGGCCGGCTGTTGCCGGCCCGCGCAGTTTCAGCGGCGATCCGCGGCGTCAGTCCTCGACGTCCAACAACAGGGCTCCTTCGGGGTCCTGCCCGCCATAGAACACGCCCACGATGGACACCGTCCGCACCGCTTCGTCCACGGCATAGGCGATGATGGTCCGTCCCTTGTGGTGGGTGAGCCGCAGCCCGGGCCGGATGTCTTCCCGTGCCACGCCACGCAGCGGGAACTGCGCCAGACCTTCGCAGGTATCGACGACAGCGCTGGTGTAGCGCTCGGCGACCATGGGAGACGAGCGCTCGGCGATATGGAGGTACAGCGCTTCGAGCTGGTCACTCGCCTCGGGCGCAAAGACGACGCGGTACGGCATCAGGCCTTGGCCGAGGCCTTCTTCTTGTGTCTTGCCGCCAGCCGCGCCTTCACGGCGCCGACCGACACTGCACGCGACGGGGTGGCCTTGAGCGCGTCGTAGGCCTTGGCCACGTCCTTGCGCAGCCAGTCCTCGACGGCACGGTCGCGCGCCAGCAGCACGCGCAGGCCATCGCGGATGACCTCGCTTTCGGTGGCGTACTCGCCCGCCGCCACCTTGGCCCGCACGGCCTCGGCCATCTCGTGGGGCAGGGTGATGCTGAACTGCTGGGTCGAGCGCATGGCGGTCCTTGCGGTCTTGGTGGGATTTAATCCTACACCGGATCCGGCACGATGCCACCCATCACCTCGCCCACGGCAAGACGGTGATCGCCAAAGTGACGGCCGAGGCCACGGCCGCCGCCGCCAAGTGCGTCAGGTACGTCTGCCACCACCGTTGCTGTCGCTCGATCAGCGGCCGCAGCGCCGTGTTCAGCCGCTGCACGGTCGCGCCCAGCTCTGCGCCGAAGGCCACCCGCGCCGCGTCGGCCATCGCCCGGCTTTGTTGCTCGATCGAGCGCGTGGCGGCCTCGTTGACCTGGGCCGCCAGGTATTGCGCGGTCCGGCCCTTTGCGTTTTCCGTGGCCGCGCCGATCCGGCCTTCGAAGCCGGACAGCGTGTGGCGCAGGTGTTCGTTGGCCTGCAGCAGTGCCCGGCAAGTGTCGTCCAACACCGGCACCAGGGCTTCCACCTGCCGGATCAGCCTTGCGGCCTCGCCGATCGCCTCGACGATCAGCGCCTCGCGGGCCGTGGTCGGATCCATCAGGCCGCCGGCAGAGCCGCCTCGCCGGATTCGCGGGCCAGGCACTGCAGCTCCAGCGCCGCGAAGCATCCGTCGAGTTCGGGAATCACTCCGCGGGCCAGACGCTGCGTCGCCAGCTGCTGGGCCAGCGCCATCTTCTCGGCGGCCGACTCCGTCTTGCCGATCTTGGCCTTGTAGTCGGTGGCGTCCGCCGCCAGCTCGATCAGCGACTGCCCGGTGCCCCGGACGCGCGCGTAGACCTCGTTGTAGTGCAGGCAGGCGGCCGTGCGCGGCTGCACGGTGCCCGAGGCCGCACAGTAGGCGAGCAGCGTCTCGAACGCCTTGTCGACCGGACCGTCGTCCTCCAGCTGGTTGAAGACCAGCCGGACCCGCTGCGCGGGCACGCCGATCCGTGCCAGTTCGGCCAGCGTCGCCGCTGTGTCCTGCTGCTGCTTGCGTGCCGGCACCGTCGGCACGACGAAGCCGTGGAAGTCCGCGTGGCTGCCGCTGTAGCGGCGCATCAGCGCGAGCAGGTCCTCGACGTTGCTGGCGCCGACATCGACGACCAGGTCGGACACCGTCTGCAGATAGTCCTGCAGCTCGGCGAACTGTCGTCCGCGGATCGTCAGCGGCTGTGCGTCACCGGCGTTGATGCTCTCCACCGCGACGACCTGGCAGCCCGGAATGCGCGGGGCGAGCAGGTGGTGCGCCACGGTGCTCTTGCCGACGTTGCCGGAGAAGTTGATGACGGCCAGTTTCATGGGAGATCCTTGGTGCGTAGCAACGGATTGCTGGGGTGGGCGTTGAAGAAGGCCTCGGCGAGCTCGCGGCTGGAGCCGACGGGCGCCGCGACGCGAGGCGGCAGCACTGACGACGGCGGCGATCCTGGGTTCGTGGGTCTCGGCATAGCTGTTTGCGGCGCAGTCGAAGCGACTGGCATCCGAACGCGGAGCCGGCGCACCTCCCGCCGCAGCGAGCTGGTGCTCAGCTCGATGCCGACTTCGGCCAGAGCCTCGCGGATCGCCTCGTAGGTGTAGCCACCCCTGCGCAACCGCACGATCTCCGAGGCATAGGCCGCGGCCTTGCGGTCAGTGCGTCCGGGCGGGCGTTTGGGTTGCAGTTCCATGACCGCTTCGCTGGGTGGTGTGGTGGCGACACCCGCAATCTAGGACGGCGAAGGGCCATCGGCCGCGATGACTTGCGCCGTCTTTTCGTCGGCTCGGCGACGTGTTTGCGGCATGTGTGCGTCGGCTGAAGGACGGGCCGCGACGGGTCTGCGGCATCTGCATCGGCTCTGCGTCGCTTTGCCGGCGGCTTTGGGGCACCTTGGGTCGCCTTTGCGGCAGGCCAACTGCCCTGACCTTCGGCGATTCGACGAATCCGGGCCTGGAATCGTCGGTCTTCAGACCTCGATCCGAACCCATACTGAATTCGTAGGTGAGTGCAGGATAGGCGCAGTGGCGCCGATGTCGGACACGCCGGGCGTGTCGGGAAGGGCAGGGCGAGACTGATGGCGGCTTCGTCTCGTGATCGCATCAGCGTCGATCTGCGCGGCTTGAAGGCCGCGCTGCTCGAGCGTTCGCAGGCGCAGGGGCAGACGCCGTCGGACTTCGTCCGCGCCGCGTTGATGACAGCGCTGCAAGTGGATGTCCGTGCGGCTGAACCGGCCCCTGCGATGCCTGGGCGACGTGTGCGGCTGTCGCTTCGCATGCGGCGCGACGATGCCCGCCAGGTCATCGAACAGGCCCAGGCAGCCGGCCTTACGGCGGGCGTGTACGTGGCTGGCCTCTGTGCCGGCGTTCCTGCACTCGAGAGTGGCAACCGTCCTGCCGATCAGCTCGCGGCGCTCGTGAGTTCGTCGGCCGCGTTGTCGACGCTCGCGCGCGACCTGCGACACCTGACGCAACTGCTGCGGCAGGGCGAGGTGCTTGCCGCGCAGCAGTACCGCGCCCGCCTTGACGACGTGGAGCGCGACGTTCGTGCCCACCTGGCCCTGGCTGCCCCGCTGCTGTCGGACCTAAAGCCGCTGCTGCGCCGCGTGTCGGCGCCGGGCCGGGACGCAAGGAGCATGGGATGAATGAACCTTCCTCGATCGACGGCGTGCTGGTCCAGTGGGGTGACCGGCTGTTCTATCCGGGCAACCGCATGGTTCGCAGCCGCACCCCCAATCTGCGTACCCCACGTCGACCGCAGAGCGCCGACGCCATCCGCCGCCGCATCGAGGCCACCGTTCGGCGCGTGCCGCAGGTGATGGTCAAGGTCACCGGCGGCGGCCGCGGCATCAAGGCCATCGCGGCCCACTTCCGCTACATCAACAAGAACGGCAGGCTCGAGATCGAAGACGAGAACGGCACCAGGCTGCAGGGCCGCAGCGCCGTGCACGAACTGGCCGAGGACTGGCGCTTTGGCGGCAGCTACATCGGCGACGAAGGCCCGCGCCGCGAGGCCTTCAACATCATGCTGTCGATGCCGCGCGGTACCGATGCGCAGATCGTGCTGCGCGCGGCGCGCGAGTTCGCGCGCGAGGAACTGGCCGAGCACAAGTACGTCATGGTGCTGCACGAGCATCAGGCCAACCCGCACGTGCACATCAGCGTGCGCGCCGAGTCCAGGCAGGGCAGGCGCCTGAACCCGCGCAAGGCCGACCTGCACCGCTGGCGCGAAGTCTTCGCCGAGAAGCTGCGCGGCTGGGGCATCGAGGCCGAGGCCACGCGACAGGCCACGCGCGGGGCCACCCGCAACCACCCCGACCTGTGGCGGGTGAAGGCGGAGGCCGACGGGCGGCTGTTGAAGCCAAGGAACGACCACCGCCGTGGTGCGGCCGTGGCCACCAGCCGGGCCGAGGCGCGGCGCGCCTGGCAGGCCATCGCCACGGCATTGGCGCAATCAGGCGACGCAGCCGACCGCAAGCTGGCTGCATCCATCGATCGCTTCAGCCGCGAGATGGTGCAGCCAGGCGAACGCGAGCCTACGGGCCGGACGCACATCGAGCCAAGCAGCCCGTCGGTCGGCGGCCGGACCTGGTAGGGGGGCGCTCGCCATGGAGAACAGGCCTGAAATGATACTGGATGAATGTACAGTTATCAACTTTGGGCTCATCTTCCCCAGGCACCATGAACGCGCCACTGCTTCCCAAGCTCCTGCTGGAGCCGAACCCCGCCGACCCGCGCATGCCGTCGGCCGACAGCCTGCCGCCGATGCTCTGGCAAAGTGCCTTCGGCCCGATCCTGATCGAGGTGCGGGACGGCGCGGCCTTCGTCAATGGCGAACGGGTGACACCGGCAGCCGAGTTGCGCGATGCTGGCTGAAGCGCGGGGCCGCGCAAGCCCGGCGGCTACGATGCTGCCGCGCCGACCGACCCTGCCGTCCCCTTCACCGAGAAGCCCCGTGACCAGCGACCTGACCCACTACGCCAAGCTGCTCGCCGACATCAAGGCGCGCATCCAGGCCGCGCAGACGCGGGCGGTGCTGGCCGTCAACGCCGAACTGATCCGGCTGTACTGGGGCATCGGCCGGCTGCTGGATGAGCGCCAAGCGGCTGAAGGGTGGGGCGCCGGCGTCATCCCGCGCCTGGCCAACGATCTGCGCAATGAACTGCCGGAGCTCAAGGGCTTCTCGAGCCGCAACCTGGACCGCATGCTGGCCTTTGCTCGGGCCTACCCGGAGCCGGGCGAGTTTTCGCCACAAGCTGTGGCGAAAAGCCTGGGCGGCCCGCCTTCGCCACAGCCCGTGGCGAAATCCACCGCCGACAGCCTGCTGTGGCAGCTGCCCTGGGGCCACCATGCGTTGTTGCTGGAGAAGGTCAAGCCGGTCGAGGAGCGGCGCTGGTACATCGCCCAGACGCTGGCCCAGGGCTGGAGCCGCGCCACGCTGATGCTGATGGTCGATAGCCAGGCCCACCAGCGCCAGGGCGTGGGCGCCAGCAACTTCGGCGTGCGCCTGCTGGCGCCGCAGTCCGAACTGGTGGCGCAGGCGCTGAAGGATCCCTACGTCTTCGACTTCCTGACGCTGGAGGAGCCGTTTCGCGAGCGCGAGCTGGAAACCGGGCTGGTGCAGCACCTGGAGAAGTTTCTGCTCGAACTCGGCCAGGGCTTTGCCTTCATGGGACGGCAGCACCGGGTGGAGGTCGGCGAGCAGGAATACTTCATCGACCTGCTGTTCTTCCACGTCAAGCTGCGCTGCTACGTCGTGATCGAGCTGAAGCGCGGCGAGTTCAAGCCGGAGTACGCCGGGAAGCTGAACTTCTACTGCAACGTGGTCGACGACCAGCTGAAGCACCCGAGCGACGCGCCGACTATCGGCCTGATCCTGTGCCAGCGCAGCAACCAGGTCCTGGCTGAATACGCACTGCGCGGGCTGGACAAGCCGATCGGCGTGTCGACCTTCGAGCTGACGCGGGCGCTGCCGGC
>DAORHX010000222.1:0-6254 GCA_035438245.1 Rubrivivax sp. | reverse complement strand
ATTGCGTTTCGCAAGGTCAAGCTGGCAGTGAACATTATTTACGGATAACTTCTTAGCATCACACGCTGACCCCAACCCGAACAGCCACCCCGATGCGCATCTTCGTCGCCGGCTTCCAGCACGAGACCAACACCTTCGCGCCGACCCCGGCCGACTGGCCGGCCTTCGAGAGCGGCTCGGCCTTCCCCGCGTTCAGCCACGGCGACACGATGCTCGAGCGCCTGGGCCCGACCAGCCTGCCGATGGGCGGCTTCATCCGTGCGGCGCGCCAGCGCAACTGGACGCTCGTGCCGTCGGCCTGGGCCGGCGCCAGCCCGTCCGCGCATGTCACGCGCGCCGCCTTCGAGCGCATCGCCGAGCACATCGTCGGCGACGCGCGCCGCGGCGGCCTCGACGCCGTCTACCTGGACCTGCACGGCGCCGCGGTGGCCGAACACGCCGACGATGCCGAAGGCGAGTTGCTGCAGCGGCTGCGTGCGGCGATCGGGCCGGTGATGCCGCTGGTCGCCAGCCTGGACCTGCATGCCAACGTCACGCGGTGCATGCTGCGGCACGCCAGCGCGATGAGCGCCTACCGCACCTACCCGCACATCGACGGCGCCGACACCGGCGCGCGCTGCGCGGCGCTGCTGGCCGAGCTGTGGGAGCGCGGGCGGCCCTGGCACACGCACCAGGTGCGCGTGCCCTTCCTGCTGCCGCTGAACGCGCAGAGCACGATGATGCAGCCGGCGCGCGGCGTCTACGAACGCCTGGCCGAGCTCGACGAGCGCAGCGGCGTGCGCCTGAGCTTCGCGATGGGCTTTCCGGCAGCCGATTTCGACGAATGCGGGCCCGTCGTGTTCGGCCACGGCGCCGACGCCGAAACCGTGCACAAGGCCGTGCAGCGTGTCGCCGGCGAGGTGAACGAACTGCGCCCGGAGTGGGCGCTGGACCTGCTGGGCCCGGCGCAGGCCGTGCAGCGCGCGCTGGCGCTGGCTGCGGGCACGGACAAGCCGGTGGTCATCGCCGACACGCAGGACAACCCCGGCGCCGGCGCCGACAGCAACACCACCGGCCTGCTGCACGCGCTGCGTGCCGCCGGCGCCGGACAACGCTTTCCCGGCCAGGTGGCGCTCGGGCTGCTCTACGACCCGCAGGCCGCAGCCATCGCGCACCGCGCCGGCATCGGCGCCGAGCTGGACCTGGCGGTCGGCAAGGCGGTGCGCTGCTTCGACGGCAGCCTCAGCGACGCGCCGGTGCGCGGCCGCTTCAAGGTGCTGACGCTGAGCGATGGTGTCGTGCCGCTGCACGGTCCGATGACCGCCGGCAGCACGGTGCACCTGGGCCTGTGCGCAGGACTCGAAGTCGACGGCATCCGCGTCAACGTGGTCAGCGGCCAATGCCAGATGCTGGACCTGGACCTGTTCCGCTTCCTCGGCGTCGAGCCCGAACGCATGAAGCTGCTGGTCAACAAGAGCTCGGTGCACTTCCGCGCCGCGTTCACGCCGATCGCGTCGCACATCCTGGTGGCCGTGGCCCCGGGACCGATGGCCGCCGACCCGGCCGCATTGCCGTGGACGCGGCTGCCGGCGGAGATCGCGCGCCGGCCTTGATCCACCGACAGCCCGGGGCGCGTCGCCACCGTTGGGCGGCAGACTTCCGGCGCACACTCCCGACCCACGCCTGGCATAGGTCCGATCCACTCGAGCGTCCGGACGCAGTCAATGCTGCGCAGGCCAATTCATCTGGCAAGTTCCGATGCCGCGGCTGCCCCTGCCTGCATGGCGGGCAACACTCGACCCTACAATCCGCGCCCATGCGTCGTTGGCTCGTCGTCTTCATGTTGCTGGCGCTGCCCCTGCAGTTCGCCTGGGCAGCGGCCGCGCCTTATTGCGCCCATGAAGCCGCAGCGGTTGCCAGCAAGCACCCAGGGCACCACCAGCACGTGCATCAAGGCGGCAGCGATGTCGCAAAGGCTGGCGACGACGGCGCTGGCATTGGCACCCATCACACCGATTGCGCGAGCTGTCATGCGGGGGCCGCCGCAACGCTGCCGCTGCCCGCTGCCGAGCTGGCGACTGCCCCGCGCGATGTGCTGCGCGAACAGCCCCCGCCACGCTACCGATCGCACACCCCCGCTGGGCCGGAGCGCCCCGACATCGTCGAACTCAACCCTGCCGCGCGTTTCGGCGGCGAGGTCGAGTTCCGTTCGCCTAGCGGCTGACACTCTCCCGCTTCGCCCGCCGAATCGCCTCCTGTCGTGAGACAAGAAGGATGATTCGATGCGATTCCCCATCATGGCGCTGGCCCTCGTGCTGGCCGCCATTGCAGCGTCCGCGGGCACCCAGCAACCGCCAGCCGCGCTGACCCTGGACGAGGCGATGCGCCTCGCCGAGGTGGCGCACCCGTCCGTGCTCGCCCGCGAGGCGCAGCTGGCCGCCGCCGAAGGCACGCGCCGCGAAGCCGCCTCGCTGCTGTTCAACAACCCCGAGCTCGGCACCGAAGGCATCCGCCGGCGCGCCAATGCCACCGGCAGCTCGTGGAACGAGTGGAGTGTGGGCATTTCCCAGCCCTTCGAAACCGGCGGGCAGCAGGCGAAACGCCGCGAGGCCGCCGCGGCCGGGCTGGACGCGCTGCGTGCCGAGATCGACGACGTGCGCCGCCAGGCCCGCGTCGAAGCCGCGACGCGCTTCCTCGCCGTGCTGTCGGCGCAGCAGCGCGTGCAGCTGGAGCAGCGCTCGGTGGAGCTGTTCGAGCGCAGCGCGCAGGCGGTCGCCAAACGCCGCGCGGCCGGCGAGGACACGCGGCTCGATGCCAACGTGGCGCTGGTCGAGGCCGAACGTGCCCGAAATTCTTTGGCACTGGCGAGCGAGCGACTGATCGATGCGCGCAGCGAGCTGGGCACCGCGGTTCGCCTGCCGCCCTCCGCACTGCCCGAGGTCGCCGGCGAACTCGGCACCACCATCGATCCGTTGCCGTACCGGCTGGAGCAGTTGCTCGCATCGGCACAGTACCTGCCAAGGCAGCGCGCCCTGGCGGCACGTGAGGAGGCTGCACGCGCCCGGCTCGGCGTCGAACGCGGCAGCCGCAACCCCGACGTCACGGTCGGCGTGCACGTCGGCCGCGATGGCCCGAGCAATGACAGCGAACGCCTCGCGATCCTGTCGTTGTCGGTGCCGCTGCCGCTGTTCAAGCGCAACGACGCCGCCATCGGCCAGGCCATGACAGACATGACGCAGGCCGAGGTGGAGCGCGCCAGCGCGATGCGCGACATCGATGCGCGTGTACGCCAGCTGTGGAGCCGGCTGGCCAGCCAGCGCGAGCGCATCCAGCGCCTGCAGCGCGTGCTGGTGCCGGCGTCCGCCGACAACCAGCAGCTGTCCGCCAGGTCGCGCGAGGCAACGTCTGGGCGGCGAATTCCTGCCGCGGCTCGACGAGGGTGATTTGCTGTACATGCCGTCGGCATTGCCCGGCTTGTCGGCGCAGAAGGCGGCCGAGATGCTGCAGCTGACCAACCGCTTGATCAAGACGGTGCCCGAAGTCGAGCGCGTGTTCGGCAAGGCCGGTCGCGCCGAGACCGCCACCGACCCGGCGCCGCTGGAGATGTTCGAGACCACCATCCAGCTGAAACCGCGCGATCAATGGCGCGCCGGCATGACACCGGACATGCTGGTCGAGGAACTCGACCGCGCCGTGCAGCTGCCGGGGCTGGCCAACATCTGGGTGCCGCCGATCCGCAACCGCATCGACATGCTGGCTACCGGCATCAAGAGCCCGATCGGCGTCAAGGTCAGCCACAGTGACCTGGGCGCGATCGACCGTGTCGCGGCACGCATCGAGCAGGTGGCCAAGGGCGTGCCGGGCGTGTCGTCGGCGCTGGCCGAGCGGCTGACCGGCGGGCGTTATGTGACCGTGCAGATCGACCGCGTCGCCGCCGCGCGCTACGGCCTGAACATCGCCGACGTGCAGGCGGTGGTGGCCGGTGCCATCGGCGGCGAGAACGTCACCGAGACCATCGAGGGCCGCGCGCGCTTCCCGGTGAACCTGCGTTATCCGCGCGAGCTGCGCGATACGCCGCAGCGCCTGGCGAGCCTGCCGATCCTGACGCCGCTGGGCCAGCAGATCACGCTCGGCACGGTGGCCACGGTGGCCACCGTGGCCATCGACGACGGGCCACCGATGCTGAAGAGCGAGAACGCGCGCCCCTCGGGCTGGGTCTACGTCGACGTGCGCGGCCGCGATCTGGCCGCGGTGGCCGGCGAGCTGCGCGCCGCGGTGGCGCGCGAGGTGCAGCTGGAACCCGGCATGAGCATCGCGTATTCGGGGCAGTTCGAGTACCTGGAACGCGCCAACGCGCGGCTGAAGGTGGTGGTGCCGGCGACGCTGCTGATCATCTTCGTGCTGCTGGTCCTGACCTTCAACCGTGTCGACGAAGCCGCACTGATCATGGCCACGCTGCCCCTCGCGCTGATCGGCGGCGTCTGGCTGCTGTACCTGATGGGCTACCAGTTGTCGGTGGCCACCGGCGTGGGCTTCATCGCACTGGCCGGCGTGGCGGCGGAGTTCGGCGTGGTCATGCTGCTGTACCTGAAGCATGCGCTGCGCGACCGGCTGGCCGCAGGGGCGACGTGGTCGAGCGAGTTGGTCGACGACGCGATCCGCGAAGGCGCGGTGCAGCGCGTGCGGCCCAAGGCGATGACGGTGGCGGTGATCCTGGCCGGCTTGCTGCCCATCGTCTGGGGCAGCGGCACCGGCTCGGAGGTGATGAGCCGCATCGCCGCACCGATGCTCGGCGGCATGGTCACGGCGCCGCTGCTGTCGCTGTTCGTCGTGCCGGCGGTGTATGCGCTGCTGCGGCGGCATGCTCCCTCCGTGCAATCCGTGCAATCCGTGCAATAGGCCAGCCCGTGCCGCTGCTGTGCAAATTGTTCTGCCCGATACCTGTCCTTCGTGTGGGTCCGCTGCGGGCGGGCACGGTGAGTGCAGCAGACGACACTGAACGGCGGCGACGCGCCGCAAGCCGTCCTCAGGCCCGCGGATGGTGCCGCGCGTGCAGCGCGCGCAGACGTTCGCGCGCGACGTGGGTGTAGATCGTCGTCGTCGAGATGTCGGCATGGCCCAGCAGCATCTGCACCGCGCGCAGGTCGGCGCCGTGGTTCAGCAGGTGCGTGGCGAATGCATGGCGCAGCGTGTGCGGCGACAGCGGCGCATGGATGCCGGCCTGCCGGGCATGCGCCTTGATCAGTTTCCAGAACATCTGCCGCGTCATCGGCCCGCCGCGCGCGGTGACGAACAAGGCATCGCTGGCCTGCCCCTTCAGGATCGCGGCGCGGGCCTCGGCCAGGTAGCGCCGCACCCAGGCGTGCGCCTCGGCGCCGAACGGCACGATGCGCTCCTTCGAGCCCTTGCCGGTGACGCGCAGCGCGCCTTCGTCGAGGCTGACGTACACGGTCTTCAGCCCGACCAGTTCGCTGACGCGCAGGCCGCTTGCGTACATCAGCTCGATCATCGTGCGGTCGCGCAGGCCCAGCGGCGTGTCGGCGTCGGGCGCGGCGAGCAGCGCCTCGACCTGCGCCTCGCTCAAGGTCTTCGGCACGCGCAGCGGCGTGCGCCCCGCCTGCAGCTTCAGCGTCGGGTCGGCATCGACCCGGCGCTCGCGCAGCGCCCAGCGCCAGTAGCGCTTGAACACGCTCAGGCGCCGGTTCGCGGTGGTGGCGCGCGTGGCGTCGTGGCGCTGCGCCATGTAGCCCAGCAGGTCGAGCTCGCGCGCCTCGTCGATGCCGCGTGCCTGGTCCGCGGCGAGCCAGCGCGCCAGTAGTTCCAGGTCGCGCCGGTAGGCCGTCAGCGTCTGCGTGGCCAGGCCATCCTCGATCCACAGCGCGTCGATGAAGCGCTCGATGCTCGCCAGGCTGGCCTGCAGCGGGTCCATGCACGACGCGGGGCCACCGCGCGGTGGCGCCGCCCTACTCCAGCACCAGCTTCTGCTTGACGACCACGTCCTTGTAGACGTTGAACTCGGCCGTGATCTGCGCGGCGAACTCGGCCGGCGTGTTGGCGACGATCAGCGAGCCGGTGTCCTCGATGCGCTTGCGTACCGCCGGGTCCTGCAGCGCCTTCAGTGTCGCGCTGTGGACCTTGTCGACGATCTCCTTCGGCGTGCCCTTCGGCGCCAGCAGCCCGTAGTAGGCCATGCGGTTGACCGGCTCGAGGCCCACTTCCTTGAAGGTCGGCACGTTGGGCAGCACCGCCAGGCGCTGCGGCGCGGCGACGACGAT
>DAORHX010000221.1:0-6273 GCA_035438245.1 Rubrivivax sp. | reverse complement strand
ATGCTCGACTTCAACCTGTGGAGCTGGAACAGCCGCATCTTCCCCGGCATCGACCCGCTGGTCGTGCGCCACATGGACCGGGTGCGCATCCGCGTCGGCAACCTGACGATGACCAACCACCCGATCCATCTGCACGGCCACGAGTTCCAGACCACCGGCACCGACGGCGGCCCGACGCCGAAGAGCACACGGCTGTACGAGGTGACCACCGACATCGGCGTCGGCCAGATGCGGCAGATCGAGTTCCTGGCCGACGAGGAAGGCGACTGGGCCTTCCACTGCCACAAGAGCCACCATACGATGAACGCGATGGGCCACGACGTGCCGACGATGATCGGCGTGGATCACCGCGGCGTCGCGCGGCAGATCACGCAGTTGATCCCCGACTACATGGTGATGGGCGAGCGCGGCATGAAGGACATGACCGAGATGGAGATGCCGCTGCCCGACAACACCGCGCCGATGATGGCCGGCGAAGGGCCGTTCGGCGCGGTGGGCATGGGCGGCATGTTCAGCGTCGTCAAGGTGCGGCGCGGGCTGCAAGCCGGCGACTACAGCGATCCCGGCTGGTTCCGGCACCCGCCGGGCACGGTGGCCTATGAATGGACCGGCGCGCTGCCCGACCCGGCGCGCAGCCAGGCCCGCGGCGGCAGCGGCTCGATGCCGCGTGCGGCCAGGCCGGCCGGCGAAGTCACGGTGCGCAAGCCTGCGGGCCGGCACCGCGGTCATTGAGGTGGGGGAACACATGCCGATACGCAAGAGAAAACTGCTCGTCGCCGCCGCCGGCCTGCTCGCGTTGGCCGGCCGCGCGCTGGCCCATGGCGATGCCGCGCACCCGGCCGGCCCGGCGAAGAAGGAACAGAAGCCCTGGGGCATCGCCGGCGACGCGCAGCAGGCCCGGCGCAGCATCGTCGTCGCCATGTCCGACGACATGCGCTTCAAGCCCGACCGCATCGCCGTCAGGCGCGGCGAGACGCTGCGCTTCGTGGCGCGCAACGACGGCCAGGTGATGCACGAGTTCGTCATCGGCACCCCGGCCGAGAACGCCAGACATGCCGAACTGATGGTCAGGTTCCCCGGCATGGAGCACGACGAGCCCTACATGGCGCACGTGCCGCCGGGCAAGACCGGGCAGATCGTCTGGAAATTCAACCGTGCCGGCAGCTTCCAGTTCGCGTGCCTGATCGCCGGCCACTACTCCGCCGGCATGGTCGGCACGATCGAGGTGAGCCCATGATGAATCCGAATCGACGCACATTCATCGCCGCCAGCCTGGCGGCGCTGGCCGTACCGGCGGCTGCGGCTGCCGCACCGGTGGCCGTGGAAGTCTGGAAGGCACCGAGCTGCGGCTGCTGCAAGGACTGGATCCTTCACATGGAGTCCAACGGCTTCAAGGTCAAGGTACACGACAGCGGCAACACCGCGGCGCGCTCGCGGCTGGGCATGCCGATGAAGCTCGGTTCATGCCACACCGCGCTGGTCGACGGCTACGCGATCGAAGGGCATGTGCCGGCGCGCGAGGTGCGCCGCCTGCTGGCCGAAAAGCCGAAAGCGATCGGCCTGGCCGTGCCGGGCATGCCGATCGGCTCACCCGGCATGGACGGCCCCGAGTACGGCGCGCGCAAGGATGCGTACGACGTGCTGCTCGTGCGCAAGGATGGCAGCACCGCCGCCTACCAGAGCTACCGCTGAAAGATCGGGGCGAACGAACCCGCTCGCCGCGGCGCTGTCGATCGCGCTGCCGGCATCCCTGGCTGCACTCGCGGGTCGACGGCCATCTCCAGCCCGCCGACCCGCGGGCCGCCGATGACGCCGCTGCACCGCGCGCCAGACGGGGCTTGGCCGCCCTGCGGCTAGTGCGCTCGGCTCCGCCGGCCATGCCAGCCGACATGCAGGCCTCGGAGTCGACAGTTGATGCGTCGATGCCTGATTGATGCTACGATGCGCCGCGTCGAATCCATCGTTCACGACAGACGCATGCGCACCACGGTCAACCTCGCGGAAGACGCGCTGCTCGCGGCGCGCCATGTCGCCCAGCGCGAGCGCATCTCGCTGGGCGAGGCGCTGTCCGAGCTCGTGCGCCGCGGTGTCCAGGCCGGCTCGTCAGGCGCCGCGGCACGAAGCCGGGTACGCCTGAAGGGCCGCTTCGCACTGCTGCCGGCGCGCGACGAGATCGTCACGCCGGCGCAAGTGCGCGAGTTGATGGAACGCGAAGGTATCTGAGGCCGGAAGCTCCGATGCGCTCGCTGCTCGACGTCAACGTGTGGATCGCGCTGTTCGACGATGCGCACCAGTTCTCCGAGCGCGCCAATGCCTTCATCGAGGCGCGCGGCACGAAGATCGCCACCTGCCCGCTGGTGGAGAACGGCGTCGTCCGCGTGCTCAGCCTGCCCGGCTACGGGCGCCGCGGCGGGCTGCCGATACGCCTGGTGCGCGACCGGCTGCGCGACGCCTGCGCCGCACTCGACCATGAGTTCTGGCCCGACGACGTATCGCTGCGCGACGACGAGCGCGTCGACTTCGGGCGGGTGCAGGGTCACAACCAGATCACCGACCTGTATCTGCTGGCGCTGGCCGTCAAGCACGGCGGGCGGCTGGTGAGTTTCGATCAGGCGATCGCACTGGCCAGCGTGCGCGGCGCGGCGCCGCGCCACCTGCACCTGCTTTGACCAGGTGCTTGCGGCGCGCTCGCGCCTGGACGCGCCGACGGAGCTCAGCTCGTGCCACGCGCCGTTCGCCAGGCGTTGTGTCATCCAGGGGAATGTGCCAGCACACGAGGTTTGCCGCCTGTTGGCCGAGAGGGCGCAAGCCGTCGGCCGGTGCGCAAGGACGGCAGCACTGCCGCCTACCGGAGCTGCCGATGACGGGGCGTGGAATTGGGCCTACGAGTCGCGCGCCAGCGAGTCGATGATCGGGCAGTCGGGCCGGTCGTCGCCGTGGCAGCAATGCACCAGGTGCTCGAGCGTCGCCTTGATCGCCTGCAGCTCCTGCAGCTTGTCGTCCAGCTCCTGGATGTGCGCCTGCGCCAGCGCACGCACCTGGCGGCTCGGGCGCTTGCGGTCCTGCCACAGCGCGAGCAGCTCGCGGATCTGCTCGATGGAAAAGCCGAGCGCGCGCGACTGGCGCACGAAGCGCAGCGTGCTGACTTCCTTGTCGGTGTACTGGCGGTAGCCGGCCTCGGTGCGCGCCGCCTGCGGAAACAGCCCCACGCTCTCGTAGTGGCGGATCATCTTCGCCGAGACCCCCGAGGCCTTGGCGGCTTCGCCGATGTTCATGCCCATGGCGGCTCCTTCACACGCTCACCGCCGGCGCGGGCTGCGCGCGCGGCTCGGCCGGCGCATCGGCAGCGCCGCGCCAGCGCTGCAAGGTCAGCGCGTTGGTGACGACGCTGACGCTGCTCAGCGCCATCGCCGCCCCGGCGATGACGGGGTTCAACAGGCCCAGCGCGGCCAGCGGGATGCCCAGCACGTTGTAGCCGAAGGCCCAGAACAGCCCCTGCTTGATCTTGGCGTAGGTGCGGCGCGACACGTCCAGCGAGTCGGCCACCAGCCGCGGGTCGCCGCGCATCAGCGTGATGCCGGCGGTCTCGGTGGCCACGTCGGCGCCGCCGGCCATCGCATACGACACCGACGCCGCGGCGAGCGCGGGGCCGTCGTTCAGGCCGTCGCCGACGAAGGCGACGACGGCGCCGGCATCGCGCAGCTGCTTGACGACGGCCGCCTTGTCGCCGGGCAGCACCTCGGCACGCACCTCGTCGATGCCGAGTTCCCTGGCCACGGCTTCGGCCGCGCCGCGGTTGTCGCCGGTCAGCATCAGCGTCCAGATGCCCAGAGCCTGCAGCCGCGCCACCGCGGCCGCGGCATCCGGCTTGAGGGTGTCGCCGAAGGCCAGCAGCCCGAGCAGGCGCCACCCGTCGCCCTCTTCCCCCACCAGCCACGACACCGTCTTGCCCTGCTGCTGCAGCCGCTGCGCGTCGGCCTGCAGCGCGCCTTCGTCCAGCTGCAGCTCGCGCAGCAGCCGCGTGCTGCCCAGCGCCAGCTTGCGGCCCGCCACCGTGCCTTCGACGCCGCGGCCGGGCAGCGCCTTGGCGTCCTGCGCCTCGGGGATGTCCAGCTGCTGCTCGCGCACCCGGTCCAGCACCGCCAGCGCCAGTGGATGGCTGCTCGACTGCTGCAGCGCCGCCGCGAGCTGCAGCACTTCGTCGCGCGTCGCGCCGTCGGCCGCCGCCACCGCGGCGAGCGCGGGCTTGCCGGCGGTGAGCGTGCCGGTCTTGTCGAAGGCGACCACCGTGACCGCATGCGCGACCTCCAGCGCTTCGGCGTCCTTGATCAGGATGCCGTGGCGCGCGGCGACCCCCGTGCCGGCCATGATCGCCGTCGGCGTCGCCAGGCCCAGCGCACAGGGGCAGGCGATGACCAGCACCGACACCGCGTTGATCAGCGCGGCTTCCCAGTCGCCGCTCAGCGCCACCCAGCCGAGCAAGGTGGCCAGTGCGACGCCCAGCACCACCGGCACGAACACCGCGCTGACGCGGTCGACGATGCGCTGGATCGGCGCCTTCGCCGCCTGCGCCGACTCGACCATGCGGATGATGCGCGCCAGCGTCGTTTCCGCGCCGATGGCGGTGGTGCGCACGGTCAGCGCGCCTTCGGCGTTGATGGCGCCGCCGGTGACCGGGTCGCCGACGCCCTTGGCCACCGGCAGGCTCTCGCCGGTGATCAGCGACTCGTCGACGTGGCTGCGCCCTTCGACGATCTCGCCGTCCACCGCCACGCGGTCGCCCGGCCGCACCAGCACCAGGTCGCCGACGCGCACCTGCTCCACCGCGATCTCCAGCTCCACGCCGTCGCGGCGCACGCGCGCGGTGGTCGGCCGCAGCGCATTCAGCGCGCGGATGGCATCGGCCGTCTGGCGCTTGGCGCGCTGCTCCAGCCACTTGCCCAGCAGGACCAGCGTGATCACCGCCGCCGAGGCCTCGAAGTACAGGTGCGGCATGCCGTGCCCGGCGTGCTTGAAGAGCAGGTAGATCGACAGCCCGTAGGCGGCCGAGGTGCCGAGCGCCACCAGCAGGTCCATGTTGCCGGTGCGGGCGAGCACGGCCTTCCAGCCGGCGCGGTAGAAGCGCCAGCCCAGCCCGAACTGCACCGGCGTGGCCAGCGCCAGCTGCACCCAGCCGTTGGGCATCCAGTCGATGCCGAACAGCGACAGCAGCATCGGCGCCACCAGCGGCAGCGTCAGCGCGGCGCTGGCCAGCACCGGCCACCAGTCCGGCCGGCCGGTGGCGGGCGCGGGCTGCTCGACGTCCAGCGCGGCGTAGCCCGCCTTGTCGATGGCCGCCTTCAACGCCGCCACCGGCACGCTGGACAGCGCCTGGATGCTGGCCTTCTCGGTCGCCAGGTTGACGCTGGCGCCGAGCACGCCCGGCACCTTGCGCAGCGCCTTCTCCACGCGCGCGACGCAGGAGGCGCAGGTCATGCCTTCGATGCGCAGCGTTGTCTCGCGCATCGCCACGTCGTAGCCGGCCTTGCGCACGGCCGCGGCCAGCGCCTCCGTAGTCACCGACGCGTCGGCGTTCACCGCGGCCTGCTCGGTCGCCAGGTTGACGCTGGCCTGGCGGACCCCCGGAACAGCCGCGAGCGCCTTTTCGACGCGCGAGACGCACGAGGCGCAGGTCATGCCGGTGACCGGCAGCTGGATGTCGGGAGGGTGGATCTGGGCAGCGGGGCTCATGCGGACCTCGAATAGGCGTTCAGTGTTTGCGCATCGTCAAGGTTCCCATGCTGGAAAGGTCAAGCGCGGCGTTGGCGTATGCCTACAGTGCGCAGGGGAATTCAGGCATGGCGCTTGACCTTACCACGGTGGAAAGGTCGACAGTCGAGCCATCCGCCACCCGACCCACTGGAGAAAGCGATGATCAGCTTCGAAGTCAAGGACATGACCTGCGGCCACTGCGTCAGCACCATCACCAAGGCGCTGAAGGCCGCGGACAAGGGCGCCAAGGTCGAGATCGACCTGGCCACGCACCGCGTGCAGGTGCAGCCGGCCGCGGCCGACGCCGAGGAACTGGCCGAGGCCATCAAGGAGGCCGGCTACACGCCGGTGCCGGTGGCGGCGGAAAGCGCCGCGGCGCGCGAAGCGCGGGGCTCCTGCTGCGGCGGCTGCCACTGACGCGGACGCGCAATCGAAGGCGAGCAGCTGCGCCGGGTGTCGGCGTAAATCGGAATATCAGAAGTCCGCTGTCCGTGTGAAGAGCCGGCGCGGCAAAGCCGGTCC
>DAORHX010000220.1:0-6362 GCA_035438245.1 Rubrivivax sp. | reverse complement strand
GGCGCGGCAGCCGCCACCTGGCCGTGGGTGCGCAGCGGCAGGCCGAGCAGCGGCACGCCGAGCAGCAGCACGCCGAGCAGCGCCAGCAGTGCCAGGCGGCGAACGAAGGAAAGGTGCGGGGCAGGGTGCATCGTCGTCGGCTTTCGCGGGCGTGACCGGCCCGCCGTGCGCGCGATCGTCGAGGCGCGTCCCGCGGCCGTCAATACGGGCTAGCGCGCAAGCGCCAGCAGCCTTGCGTGTCGCACCGAACGCGGCCGGCAGCGACCAACTCGTCCAGGTGCTGGGTGATCGAGCGCGCCTCGGCGCATTCGACCCACAGGTCGTCGGCTTGCGGCGGGTACAGCAGCCGCTGCTGCACCAGCTGCTGCAGCGTCCGCGGCCCGGCGGCCAGCATCTGCAGCAGCCGCTCCTCGCGTTCGTCGATGCGTGCGGCAAAGGCCTGCAGCATGTCGTCGAACTGCGCACGGTCCTGCAGCACGCCCTTGTGGTGCGAGGTGATCCAGGCCGTTGCCGGCACTTCGCGCAGCCGCGCCAGCGAACGCCGGAAGTCGGCGAGGTTCGAAGTCGCGTCGCCGTAGTACGGGCCGAAGCTCGACAGGTCGATGTCGCCGATGAAGGCGATGCCCTGCGGCTCGACCAGCAGCACGCTGTGTCCTGCCGTATGCCCCGGCAGGTGCACGGCGCGCACGCGCACGCCGCCCAGCTCCCAGACCGCGCCGTCGGCGTAGCCCACGGCGTCGGGCCGTGGGGCGTAGTGGAAGTCGACCTCGATCTTGCGACGCAGCTTGTCCAGCACCGGCGGTGGGTAGCCGTAATGACGCGACAGGCCTTCGAAGCTGCGTGCAGCGTCGAGGTCGGCCTCGTGCACGTGCACCGGCGTACGCGGCATCAGGTGCAGGCCGGCCATGTGGTCCTCGTGCACGTGGCCGAGGATCACCAGGTCGGCGTCGGCCAGCAGCTCGGGGATGCGGTTCGCGACCTGCGGCGTGTCGAACACCGCCATCGCATCGCGGCCGCGCACCACCACCTGGTTGCCGTCGGGGTACTTGCCGGTCTTCTCGCCGAAGTGGATGGTGACCGGGCCGAGTTCGAGCGTGGGCGTCGTCATCGGCCGCATCATAGGCACTGGCCGCCGCCTGGGCGGGCGCGGTGCCGCTGCTCTCGTGGGAGCCCTGTTGCCGGGATTGGCCCTGCTGCCTGCCGCGCTTCAGTACCGCTCCGGCACCGTGCGCAGCGGGTGGTCGGATTCGACGTAGTCGCCGCGCTTCTGCCGCTTCGGCAGTTGCAGCTTGTCGCGCGGCAGTTCCTCGTAGGGCACCTTGCTCAGCAGGTGGTGGATGATGTTCAGCCGCACGTTCTTCTTGCGGTCGGACTGCGCGACGAACCACGGCGCGTGCTCGGTGTCGCTGGCAGCGAACATCGCGTCGCGGGCGCGCGAGTAGTCGTACCAGCGGCTGTAGGACTTCAGGTCCATCGGCGACAGCTTCCAGGTCTTGCGCCCGTCGTCGAAGCGCGCCTTCAACCGCCGTGTCTGCTCGTCGGGGCTGACCTCGAGCCAGTACTTCAGCAGGATCACGCCGGAGTTGACGATCGCGCGCTCGACCAGCGGGATGCCGCGCAGGAACTCGTCGGCCTGTTCGTCGCTGCAAAAGCCCATCACGCGTTCGACGCCGGCGCGGTTGTACCAGCTGCGGTCGAAGATCACCACTTCGCCGGCCGCCGGCAGGTGCGGCAGGTAGCGCTGTGCGTACATCTGGGTCTTCTCGCGCTCGGTCGGCGCCGGCAGCGCCATGACGCGGAACACGCGCGGGCTGACGCGCTCGGTGATGGCCTTGATGGTGCCGCCCTTGCCGGCGCCGTCGCGGCCCTCGAACACGATGCACACCTTCAGGCCCTTGTGCACCACCCACTGCTGCAGCTTGACCAGCTCGATGTGCAGCTTCTTCAACTCCTTGGCGTAGGCCTTGTTCGACAGCTCCTGCTTGTCGGCCGTCTCGGGCACCGCCGCGGGCGCGGCCTCGGTGGGGGCTTCGTCGTTCTTGCGCTTCTTGGTCATCTCGAGTCTCTCCGTTGAAGTCAGGGCGTCGATGCCGACGCCGCACGCGCCGCCACTGCCGGCAGTTC
Source organism: Rubrivivax sp. (assembly GCA_035438245.1). Classification (GTDB taxonomy): domain Bacteria; phylum Pseudomonadota; class Gammaproteobacteria; order Burkholderiales; family Burkholderiaceae_C; genus Rubrivivax. Next base: position 4,238 of record DAORHX010000220.1, on the reverse strand, counting down.
GTCGAACGAACCGCCGAGCGCCAGGTGCAGGTTCACACGCTGCGCCAGCTGTTCGCTGCGCACGCGCAGCCGCGTCGTGCGCGCGCTGTACAGCGCCAGCTGCCGCTGCTCGACCGCGCGCTGGTCGGCGCTGCCGACGCGGTACTGCACCAGCACGAGTTCGAGCGCACGTTCGTTGTCGCGCACCATCGCGTCGATGATGGCCGCGCGGTCGCGCAGCGCGATCTCGGCGGCGAGCGCGTTTTCCACGTCGGCAAAGGCCTTCTGGCCGGCGCTGGCGTAGGCCGCCATCGCCGCCTTCTGCTCGGCATCGCGCACCTCGACCTGCGCGCGCAAGGCGCCACCTTGGTAGAGCGGCGCGAACAGGTTGGCGCCGAAACCCCAGGCCGGGTTGTCGCGGCTTTGCAGCACGAACAGGTCGCTGGAGATGCTGCTGCCGCCGGCCGTCAGGCTGATGCGCGGCAGCAGCGCCGCCTTCGATTCGCCGATGCGGTTGAAAGCGATCGCCACGCGGCGCTCGGCGGCAACGACATCGGGCCGGCGTTCGAGCAGCTGCGACGGCAGCCCCGCCGGCACCGGGGCCGGCAGCGGGCTCAATTGCGCCGCCAGCGCGACGTCGGCCGCCGGGTAGCGGCCGAGCAGCAGCTCGAGCGCGCGCATTGCGTTGTCGCGCGCCAGATCCACCTGGCGCAGCGCGTCGCGATAGCTGCCGAGGTTGGCGCGCGCCTCGGCCACCGCCTGCTCGTTGCCGGCGCCGACGCGCTGGCGCTCCTGTGCCAGACGCAGCAGTTCGTCCGCGGCCTTCTGCATGTCGAGCACGATCGCACGCTGCAGCGTCGCCTCGATCGCCAGGAACCAGCTCTTGGCGACCATCGCCGCGAGCGACTGGCGCGCGAACGCATAGTCGGCCTGCACCGCGTCGGACTGCGCTACGGCAGCGGCCTCGCCGTAGCGCAGCCGGCCCCAGATGTCGAGCTCCAGCGACAGGTTCAGGAAGACGCCGTTCAGGCCGTCGCCGCCGCTGCTGGCCGAGCCGCTCCAGATGCCGGCCAGGCTGATCTGTGGCCGCAGCGGCGCGCCGGCCACCTTCAGCAGCGCCGCGGCCTGCTCGACCCGCGCCGCCGCCAGCTGCAGCTCGGCGTTGTAGGCCAGCGCCTCGGCCACCAGTGCGCTCAGCGCGGCATCGTCGAAGCTCTTCAGCCAGTCGCCGGCGACCGCCTGCGCGGTGCCGGCGGGGGCCTTCCAATCCGGCGGCACTTGGGTGTGCGGCATCGCCTGGCGCTGCAGCTCGGCCGGCGGCGGCGGGCTTTGCAGCGCGCAGCCGCCGATCAGTGCGGCTGCGGCAAGGGGTAGTGCGGCACGACGCATCAGTGCAACTTCAAGACCAGGTAGTCGGTGATCGAGCCGATGCGCAGGATCACCATGCGGATCAGGTGCAGCGCGGCCACGTGGTCGGTGTAGATCGCGCCGTGGCCGGTGGCACCGGCGGCGAGGAACAGTTCGCGGTCTTCGCCCTCGACGATCAGCTTCACCGGGAAGCGCCCCGGCGCCTGCGGATACAGCCCCGTCTGCGGCAGCTGGCCCGACTGCACGACCTGACCCTGGCCCTGCGCCCAGACGATCGAATCGACCTTGGCCTGCAGCACCCGCCCCGGATGGGTGTTGAGCGCGAACTCGGCGCGGTTGCCGGGCTCGACCCAGACCAGCTCGTTCTGCGCGTACAGCGCGATCACCTGCAGCTCTTCCTCGACGAAGCTCATCGCCGGCGCCAGCGGCACCGACACCACGTACGAGCCGGGGCGCAGCTGCACGTTGATCGCGTAACCGTCGGCCGGCGCGAACACCGCCGTCTGATCGAGGTTCCACTGCGCGTTGGCGACATCGGCGCGCGCCGAATCGACCTGCGCCTTGCTGGTGGCGAGCTGCGCGCGCGCCGCGGCCACGGTGGCCTGCTCGCCGTTGACGCGCCCCGACAGCTTCTGCGCCACCTGCGCCTCGTCGGCGCGCGACTTGGCGAGCTGCGCTTCGAGTTCGACCAGGTTCGCCTCGGCCTGCTCGAGCGCGAAGCGGTCACCGGCGCCGGTGGCCACCAGTTCGCGGTTCTGCGTCACGCGCAGGCGCGCCAGCTCGACGCGCGGCTGCAGCGCGCGCACCTGCGCGCTGGCGGAATTCAGCTGCTCCTGCAACTGGCGCGCGCCGGCGCCGGCGTCGACCAGGTTGGCGCCGGCGGTGGCGAACTGCGCCTCGGCCGCGCCGAGCTTGGCCTTGGCCAGGTTCAGGTCGTTCTGGTAGGGCGTGGGGTCGATGCGGAACAGCAGCTGGCCCTTCTTCACCAGCCGGTTCGGCTCCACCGGCACCTCAACCACGCGGCCGCGCACCTGCGGCAGGATCTGCACCACGTACTTGAAGACGCGCACGTCGCTGCTCGACGGCGCGATGACGTTCAGCGTCAGGATCATCGCCGTCAGGCCGACGATCGGGATGATGACGACGATCACCTGCGAGGTGATGTTCCACGGCAGCCACTTGAACTTGATGAAGATCAGCCAGACGAAGAAGGCGTAGATCGCCAGCAGCAGCGCTTCCATCAGGCGGCTCCTCCCGGCGCCGCAGGAGCTGTCGGCACGGGTGGCGCCAGCGGCGCGGCGGCGATGCGCTCGCGCGCCTCCTTCTGCTCGCGCGACAAGGCGCCGCGTGAGGCGATGGCGTCGAGTTCCTCGAGCAGGTGCTGCTTCTCGCGCGCGCCGACCTCGCCGGCTTCGGCGCGTTCGGCCATGTGCACGAAGTACTCGTCGTGTTTTTCGGTGCCGAAGGCCATGCGGTGCATCACCGGCTTGGTGTAGGCCCACAGCCAGGCGATCGGCCACAGCAGCCCACCGAACACCAGCGACAGCAGGCACAGCACCTGGATCGCGTCCTTCTGCGGGTGGTGGCGCTTGTGCGCGATCTTCTCCGGCAGCACGTGCACCATCCAGAACAGCACGATCGCGGCGATCGGCATGACGATGATGACGAACCAGGCCACGCCCCAGGACATGCTGTCCATCAGCGCCGGCGGCAGGAAGGAGGCGTGGGCGGCCGCCGGCAGCGCCAGCAGCGCCGCCGCGGCGCAGCCCGGCAGGAAGCGGCTGCAGCAGCGTGACGGACGCGACGGCGTGGGGGTCGAGACGAGCTGCATCCTGGGAACCGAACAGCCGGCGGAAGTGAGATGGTGACTGCGGATTCTGCCAGCAGCCCCCTCGCGCAGAGGGGGCTCGCGGTGCGGGCCGCGTGTCTAGAATGCCTGAAGACCCCGTGGAGCACCCCCCGCATGAAGCCGAGCACCGCAAGCTGTGTGATGTTGTCGTTGGCATTCGGGCTCACCCCGGCCGTGCACGCGCAGACGCCGGCAGCGGCGCCGGCCGGTGCCGCGCCGACGGCGAATGCGCCAGCACCCTTCAGCCAGGGCGAACTGGAGGCGATGGTCGCGCCGATCGCGCTCTATCCCGACGCGCTGCTGTCGCAGCTGCTGATGGCCTCGACCTACCCGCTGGAAGTCGTCGAGGCGGCACGCTGGCGCAAGGCGAATCCGAGCCTGAAGGACAAGGCGCTGGAGGACGCGCTGCAGAAGCAGCCCTGGGACGCGAGCGTGAAGTCGCTGACCGCCTTCCCCGACGTGCTCGGCCGCATGAACGAGGACCTGGCCTGGACGCAGAAGCTCGGCGACGCCTTCCTCGGCCAGCAGAAGGAACTGCTGGCGGCGGTGCAGTCGTTGCGCACCAAGGCGCAGGCGGCAGGCAACCTGAAGAGCAACGAGCAGCAGGTGGTGAAGACCGAAACGCAGGAAAACAAGCAGGTCATCATCATCGAGCCGGCGAACCCGCAGGTGGTGTACGTGCCGACCTACCAGCCCACCGTGGTCTACGGCGGCTGGGGCTACCCGGCCTATCCGCCGTACTACCCGCCGTACTGGTACCCGCCGGTCGCGACGCCTCTGGTCAGCGGCTTCTTCTGGGGCGTGGGCATCGCCGCCGGTGCCGCGCTGTGGGGCAACATCGGCTGGGGCCACGGCGACGTCGACATCGACATCAACCGCTACAACAACTTCAACCGCACCAACATCAGCAACAAGAACTGGCAGCACAACGTCGACCACCGCGGTTCGGTGCCGTACCGCGACAACGCGTCGCGCCAGAAGTTCGCCAGCCACGACCGCCAGGCGGCGCAGGCGCGCGACCAGTTCCGCGGCCGCGACGACG
>DAORHX010000219.1:0-6375 GCA_035438245.1 Rubrivivax sp. | reverse complement strand
GAGCAGGTCATCGCCGAGATCGAGCGTGCCGACCTGCGCGGCATGGGTGGCGCCGGCTTCGCCACGCATCGCAAGTGGGCGCCGGTGGCGGCGGCCACGGCCACCGACAAGTGGGTCATCTGCAACGGCAACGAAGACGAGCCCGGCACCTTCAAGGACCGCTTCCTGCTCGAACACACGCCGCACCAGGTGATCGAGGGCGCGCTGATCGCCGCACTGGCCACCGGTGCGAACCACGTGGCGCTCTACGTCAACCCGCAGCAGCCGGCGGCGCTGGCCGCGGTGCGCGAGGCGCTGCGGCAGTGGCGCGACAGCGCGCTGTTCGCCCGCATCGAGCAGCGGCTCGGCGCGCCGCTGGCGCTGGCGCTGGTGCCGAGTTCGGGGCTGTACATCGGCGGCGAGGAAACGGCGGTCATCGCCACGGTCGAAGGCGGTTTTCCGTTCCCGCGGCGCAAGCCGCCGTTTCCGGCCGAGCAGGGCGTGCACGGCGCGCCGACCATCGTCAACAACACCGAGACGCTGGCGCACGTGCCCGGCATCCTGCGCCACGGCGCGGCCTGGTATCGCGGCCTGGGCCGCAATGGCGCGGCCGGCACCAAGCTGTATTCGCTGTCGGGCGACGTGCTGCGCCCGGGGCTGTACGAACTGCCGATGGGCACGCCGCTGCAGGAGCTGGTGTTCGAGCACGGCGGCGGCCTGCTGCAGGGCCGGCAGTTCAAGGCGGTGTTCACCGGCGGGCCGTCGAACACGCTGCTGACGCGGCATGAGCTGGACGTGGCGCTGGACTTCGACGCGGTGCGCGCGCGCGGCTCGCGCCTGGGCACCGGCGCGATGATCGTCGTCGGCGAAGGCACGAGCATCGTGCGCAAGGTGGGCGAGTACCTGAACTTCTTCGCCCAGGGCTCGTGCGGCCAATGCCCGCCGTGCAAGGGCGGCACGTTCCAGCTGACGCGCTTGCTCAACCGCATCGACACCGGCCGCGGCGTGCGCGCCGACCTCGACGCGCTGGAGAACCTGTGCCGCATCCTGCCCGGCAGCGGGCGCTGCGGGCTGATCGACGGCGCGGTGACCGTGGTCGAGAGCTCGCTGCGGCAGTTCCGCGACGAGTACGAGGCGCTGCTCATCGCCTGACAGCGTGAACAGCAGCCCGCGGTGGCGCCGCAGGCGCATGCCGGCGGGGCAGCGGGCAAGCCGGCTTCGCTCGACCGCGAACCGGCGCGCGCCGGGCGCGGCGGCAACACAATAGCCGCGGCGCGCGGGCCTCGCCGCGGCAGGTCTTCGGGGGAGAGTCGTGATGAAGTCCGATGCAGAACAGTCCCGTCTCGAACAGGCGCGCCTGGGCGGGGCGGCGTGGAAGAAGTGGGGCCCGTACCTCAGCGAGCGCCAGTGGGGCACGGTGCGCGAGGACTACAGCGACAACGGCGATGCCTGGAACCACTTCACGCACGACCAGGCACGTTCGCGCGCCTACCGCTGGGGCGAGGACGGTCTGGCCGGCGTCAGCGACGACCACCAGGTGCTGTGCTTCGCGCTGGCGCTGTGGAACGGCCGCGACCCGATCCTCAAGGAGCGCGCCTTCGGCCTGGCCAACAGCGAGGGCAACCACGGCGAGGACGTGAAGGAGATCTACTTCTACCTCGACAGCACGCCGACGCACTCGTACATGAAGTACCTGTACAAGTACCCGCAGGCGGCGTACCCGTACAACGACATCGTGCAGACCAACCGCGGCCGCGGCAGGCACGAAGCCGAATACGAGCTGCTCGACACCGGCGTGTTCGACGCCGACCGATACTTCGATGTCTTCGTCGAATACGCCAAGGCCGCACCCGAGGACCTGCTGGTGCGCATCAGCGTCGTCAACCGCGGGCCGGACGCAGCGCCGCTGCATGTGCTGCCGACGCTGTGGTTCCGCAACACCTGGTCGCAGCCCGGCGGCGGCTCGAAGCCGGAGTTGGCCGTGCTCGACCGCCCGGGCCGGCCGGTGGTGCGAGCGCATCACACCGATCCGCTGTTCCAGGAGTCGCTCGCGGACCATTTCCTGCACGTCGACGCCGAGGTGCCGCTGCTGTTCACCGAGAACGAGACCAACCACGCACGGCTCTTCGCTTCGGCCAACGCCTCGCCCTACGTGAAGGACGCGTTCCACGACTTCGTCATCCGCGGCGACGCGGCGGCGGTGAACCCGGCGTTGCGCGGCACGAAGATGGCGTCGCACCATGTGCTGGACGTGCCGGCCGGTGCGACGCGCACGCTGCGGCTGCGCCTGGGCAGCCGGTTGCACGAAGACGCCTTTGCCGACTTCGACGCCGTGTTCGCGCAGCGCCTGGCCGAGGCCGATGCGTTCTATGCGGCGCTGACCCCGCCCGCGGTGGCCAAGGACGCGGACCGCGCCAACGTGCTGCGCCAGGCGCTGGCCGGCATGCTGTGGACCAAGCAGTACTTCTACTACGACCTGGACCTGTGGCTCGACGAGCATGGCGCCGGGCCGCACCTGCCGCAGCCGCAGCGGCGGCGCGTGCGCAACGCCGAGTGGGCGCACATGTTCAACGACGACATCATCTCGATGCCCGACAAGTGGGAGTACCCGTGGTACGCGGCCTGGGACCTGGCCTTCCACATGATCCCGCTGGGCATGGTCGACCCTGACTTCGCCAAGCAGCAGCTCGACCTGATGCTGCGCAACGACTACCTGCACCCAAACGGCCAGCTGCCGGCCTACGAATGGAACTTCGGCGACGTCAACCCGCCGGTGCACGCCTGGGCGACGCTGCAGCTGTATCTGATGGACAAGGAGCGGCGCGTGGGCGAAGGCGACATCGAGTTCCTGAAGTACGCGTTCTCCAAGCTGCTGGTCAACTTCACCTGGTGGGTCAACCGCAAGGACCGCGCCGGCGCCAACGTCTTCGAAGGCGGCTTCCTCGGGCTGGACAACATCGGCGTGTTCGACCGCTCGGCGCCGCTGCCCACCGGCGGCTACCTGGACCAGGCCGACGGCACCGCCTGGATGGTGTTCTTCAGCCAGCAGATGCTGCGCATCGCCGTGGAACTGGCGCTGCACGAGCCGCTGTACGAGGAGTTCGTCGAGAAGTTCTTCCAGCACACGCTGTTCATCGCCGGTGCGCTCGACCGCATGGGCGACCGCCACGACGAGATGTGGGACGAGGAGGACGGCTTCTTCTACGACGTGCTGCGCCTGCCCGACGGCGGCGCCACGAGGCTGAAGGTGCGCTCGGTCGTCGGCCTGCTGCCGCTGGCCGGCATGGCGGTGTTCGAGCACGACATCCTCGACCAGCTGCCGCACTTCCGCGAGCGCGCCGTGGCCTTCGCGCGGCGCCACCCCGAGCTGGTGGCCGGCATGCACATGCCGAGCCTGCCGGGGGTGGGCGGCCGGCGCATGCTGGCCATCGTCGACGAGAAGAAGCTGCGCCGCATCCTGGCGCGCATGCTCGACGAGAACGAGTTCTTCAGCCCGCACGGCATCCGCGCGCTGTCCAGGCATCACCTGGAGCACCCGTACGTCTTCCACCACGCGGGGCAGGACTACCGCGTGGCCTACGTGCCGGGCGATTCGGACAGCGGCATGTTCGGCGGCAATTCCAACTGGCGCGGCCCGGTATGGATGCCGATCAACTTCCTGCTCTACACCACGCTGGTGCGGCTGTATGCCTATTACGGCGACGACTTCAAGGTCGAATGCCCGACCGGTTCGGGCACGATGATGACGCTGCTGGAAGTGGCCAAGGAACTGGGCGAGCGGCTGGTGCGCATCTTCCTCAAGGACGAGTCCGGCGCACGCCCGGCGATGGGTGACGCGCACAAGTTCCGCGACGACCCGCACTGGCGCGAGCTGCTGCTGTTCCACGAGTACTTCCACGGCGACAGCGGCGCCGGCATCGGCGCCAGCCACCAGACCGGCTGGACCGGCTGTGTCGCGCGCATCATCCAGGGCAACGCGCTGCTGACGCCGCAGCTGCTGCTGACGCCGGGTGCGGAAGCGGCGATCTTCAAGGCCATGCTGACACGGCAGGCCCAGCGATGAATGCGCCGCTCGACCGACCCGCGCCGCGCTACCCGGCGCTGTACCAGATCAACACGCGCGTGTGGCTGACCGCGCGCTCGCGCGCGCTCGGCCGCCGCGCGACGCTCGACGACGTCGACGACGCCGAACTCGACCGCCTGGCGGCGCTCGGCTTCGACTGGATCTGGCTGCTCAGCGTGTGGCAGACCGGCGCCGCGGCGCAGCGCATCTCGCGCAGCCGCCCCGAATGGCGCGAACAGTTCGAGCACACGCTGCCCGACCTGCAGGAGGACGACATCGGCGGCTCCGGCTTCGCCATCGCCGCCTACCGCGTGCAGGCGCAGCTCGGTGGCGATGCCGCGCTCGCCCGGCTGCGCGAGCGGCTGCGCCAGCGCGGGCTGAAGCTGATGCTCGACTTCGTGCCCAACCACGTGGCGCCCGACCACCCGTGGGTGAATGCCCATCCCGAGTTCTTCGTTGCCGGCAGCGACGAGGACCTGGAGCGCGCGCCGCGGAACTACGTGCGACTGCAGACGGCGCAGGGCGTGCGCGTGCTGGCGCATGGCCGCGACCCGTACTTCGACGGCTGGCCCGACACGCTGCAGCTGAACTACGGCCGTGCGCAGCTGCAGCAGGCGATGATCGGCGAGCTGCAGCGCATCGCCGGCCAGTGCGACGGGCTGCGCTGCGACATGGCGATGCTGGTGCTGCCCGAGGTGTTCGAGCGCACCTGGGGCCTGCGCAGCCAGCCGTTCTGGCCGAAGGCGATCGCCGCGGTGCGGCACACGCAGCCGCGCTTCGAGTTCATGGCCGAGGTCTACTGGGACCTGGAATGGACGCTGCAGCAGCAGGGCTTCGACCACTGCTACGACAAGCGGCTTTACGACCGGCTGCGCGCGCTAGAGGCCGGGCCGGTGCGCGACCACCTGCGCGCCGGCGTCGACTACCAGGACCGCCTGGCGCGTTTCCTCGAGAACCACGACGAGCCGCGTGCCGCCGCCACCTTCGCGCCCGACGTGCAGGCCGCGGCCGCGGTCATCACCTTCTGCACGCCGGGCCTGCGCCTGTTCCAGCAGGGGCAGTTCGAAGGCTGCCGCGTGCAGGTCTCGCCGCACCTGGTGCGTGCGCCGCAGGAGCCGGTGGACACCACGGTGGCTGCGCTGTACGCGCGGCTGCTCGACGTGCTGCGCCGACCGGCGCTGCGTGACGGCCTGTGGTCGCTGCTCGACTGCGTCGAGGCCTGGGCCCACAACCCGAGCGCACGGCAGTTCATCGCCTGGCGCTGGGAGCTGCCGGGCGCGCGCTGGCTGTGCGTCGTCGTCAACTACGCGCCGCGGCAGGGCCAGTGTTTCGTGCGCCTGCCGCTGCCCGAGCTGGCGGGGCGCGACTGGCGCTGGCGCGACCTGCTCGGCGACGCGGTGTACGAGCGCCCGGGCGACGACCTGCTGGCGCGCGGCCTGTACCTGGACCTGCCGCCCTGGGGGCACCATGTGTTCGAAGTGCAGAATGCCGCCGATGACTGACGCCACCCCATTGACCTTCAGCCAGCCGGCGAAGCTGCGCGACGGCACGCCGGTGTTGATCCGCCCGGTGCGGCACGACGACCGGCAGCGCATCATCGACGCCTTCCACAAGCTCGAGCCGCAGACGATCTACACGCGCTTCTTCAGCGCCAAGAAGGAGCTGAGCCCAGCCGACCTGGGCCGCATCGACGCCAGCGACTTCGTGCACGCGGTGGCGCTGGTGGCGACGATCGGCGAAGGCGAGGGCGAGGTCATCATCGGCGGCGGTGCCTACACCGTGCTCGACCGGCCTGGCGAGCCTGCCGTGGCCGAGGTGTCCTTCACCGTCGAAGAGGACTACCAAGGCCGGGGCCTGTCGGGGCTGTTCATGCGGCTGCTCACGCAGATCGGCCGCGAGCGCGGCATCTGCCGCTTCGAGGCCGAGGTGCTGGCGGGCAACACGCCGATGCTCAAGGTGTTCCAGCACAGCGGGCTGCCGCTGCACTCGCACATCGAAGACGGCGTGGTGCACGTGGTCATGGATCTGGGCACCGCCGCGCCGGCGGCGTGAGCCCGCCGTGGCCGGCGCGCGGCGGCCCGATCTGCCTCGCCTGGGCCGAGCCGCTCCCCCACGCCCACCCTGCGGCCCAGGCGTCCAGGTTGAGCCGCTGCTCGCGTTCGAGCCAGCCGTACAGGAACCAGGCCAGGTGGCAGCTGCGCTGCGCCTGCAGCGCCAGGTCGACCCAGATTCAGGCCGCCTGTGCGTGGTACTCGTAGCGCATCACCTCGCGTCCAAAGCCGGCTGGGCTCGCGTCCTTCGTGCTCTTCAGGTCGACGATCGCGCCGGCGTTC
>DAORHX010000218.1:0-6375 GCA_035438245.1 Rubrivivax sp. | reverse complement strand
TCCATCACGTAGGTGTGGCCGTCGAACTCGCGCGTCTCCTTGCCCTCGGCCACCAGCGTGCCGACGCCGGTGCGCGTGAAGAAGGCCGGGATGCCGGCGCCGCCGGCGCGCAGCTTCTCGGCCAGCGTGCCCTGCGGCGTGAACTCCAGCTCCAGTTCGCCCGCCAGGTACTGGCGCTCGAACTCCTTGTTCTCGCCGACGTAGCTGGAGATCATCTTCGTGATCTGCCGCGTCTCGAGCAACTGGCCGAGGCCGAAGCCGTCGACGCCCGCATTGTTGGAGATGACGCTCAGGCCCTTGACGCCGCTGTCGCGCAGCGCGGCGATCAACGCCTCGGGGATGCCGCACAGGCCGAAGCCGCCGACCGCCATCAGCTGGCCGTCACGCACGACGCCGGCCAGCGCCTCGGCGGCGCTGGAATAGATCTTTCTCATGCCCTGTCCTCGTGCAGCAGAAGGCTGCGTTGTTCCGGTCGCGCAGCGTACTACGTAGTGCCTTAAGTAGTCATTACGTAGAATTGATTAAGCAACCTCCAGCAGCCGATGACCACCGCCCCTTCCGCCATCGACCTGGACAGCCTGCGCCACATCCTCGCCACCGTGGTGGCGCCGTGGGTGGCCGAACTGGAGCTCGGGCTGGACGAAGCGCGCAGGGGCGAGGTGGTGTTGACGCTGCCGGTCGCGCCGAAGCACGTGCACGGCGGCGGCGTGCTGTGCGGGCAGTCGATGATGGCGGCGGCCGATACCGCGATGATCCTGGCGGTGTGCACGCAGCTCGGCGGCTTCAAGCCGATGACCACGGTGCAGCTGCAGACCAGCTTCCTGCGCCCGATCGCCGGCGATGCCGGTGCGGCCCGCGTCGTGGCGCGTGTGTTGCGCATGGGCCGCAAGCTGGTGTTCGGCGAAGTGCACATCCGCGATGCCGGCGGCGAACTGGCGGCGCACGCGACCACCACCTACGCGCTCGTCTGACGGCTTTGGACTACCGCACCGCGTTCGACCTGGCGCCGATCGGCCTGGTGCTGTCGCGGCAGCGGCAGATGATCGACTGCAACCGCCAGCTGCTGGCGATCTTCGGCGCGGCGCAAGAACAACTGGTCGGTCAGTCGTTCGAGGTGCTCTATCCGTCCCCCGACGAATACGAGCGCACCGGCCAGCGCATCGTCGCCAGCCTCGACGACCACGGCTGGTATGCCGACGACCGCGTGATGAAGCGGCTCGGCGGCGCGCGTGCCGGCGAGCTGTTCTGGTGCCATGTCAGCGGCCGCGCGCTGGACCCGCGGCAACCGCACGCCGCCGGCATCTGGGCCTTCGAGGACCTGTCGTCGCGGCGCGCGCTGAAGGTCGACTTCACGGCGCGCGAGCGCGAGATCGCGGCGCTGCTGATCGAGGGGCTGACGAGCAAGCTGATCGGCAAGCGGCTGGGCATCAGCCCGCGCACCGTCGACGTCTACCGCGCACGGCTGATGCGCAAGCTCGACGCCGCCAGCACCGCCGAGCTGGTGAACAAGCTGCTCAGCGGCTGAGCAACGCGCCGCGGCGCACGCCGAAGCGGCAGCGCCTGCGGCCTTCATTCGAGCAGTTGGCGAACCAGCCCGGCCTGCCGCGCGAACAGCACCGACCCCCGGTAGGACAGATGTGCCGCGTCGCGATAGATCGGCTGGCCGTCGAGCATCACGCGGCAGAGTGTCTTGTCGCACAGCACGCTGCTCGGCCAGATCACCTTCGCCGGCGCCGTGCGCAGCAGTTCGAGCACGTCGCGGTTCAGCGCCTCGTAGGCCTGGCGGTCGATGTCGCAACGGGCGCGCCGACCGATCGACCTGCCGCGCAGCAGCCGCTCGGTACACGCGCCGACGTCGAAGCCCTCGTCCGGCGGCGGCGCGATGATCACCACCTTCTTGCCCGCCGCCTGCAGCCGCGCCACGGTGTCGGCCAGCAGCGGCCGGGTGATGGCCACGGCCTGTGGCCGCACGCCCTTGCGCGTCAGCAGCTTCTGATCGGGCTCGACATAGTGGAAGAACCTGGCGGCCAGCGCGACGTGCGTGACGTGGGGCTGCGCGGCCACCCAGGCCAGCACGGCGTCGTTGAAGGCCATGCACCGGCGCGCCCAGGCCTCGCCGAGCCGGCCGCTGTACAGCGGCGACGCGTCCAGGATCGGGCCGCAGGTGCTCATCGTCGCCTGCACCAGCCCGCCGTGCGCCGCCATGCCTTCGGCCAGGCCGGCGACGTACTGCATGGCCACGCTGTCGCCCCACACCAGCAGCTTCGGCCGTGCACCGGTCGCGCAGCGCGGCTTGGCTTCGAAGGTGCCGTCGAACTCGCAATCGATCGACAAGCCGTGGTTCGGCCTGCGCTCGTGAGCCCAGTCGATGCCCGGGTCCGGCTGCGCCACCGCGCTGCCGCACCACAGCGTCAGCAACAGTGCGGTCGCGCCCAGCAGGCCGAGCCGGCGGTGGGCGCTGGCGGGCGTCCTGCGCAGCGGGCGCTCGACCAGCCGGTACAGCGCCGCGGCCAGCACCAGCGACACGAGCAGCAGCCCCGCTTCCTCGGCCCGCGACGTCGCCTCGCCCAGCAGGTAGTGGCGATAGAAGACCAGCACCGGCCAATGCACCAGGTACAGCGAATACGACAGCGCCCCGCAGGCCGCCAGGGCGCGCACACCCGGCCCGCCGGCCAGCAGCACGCTGGGGCGGCACAGCAGCAGCGCGGTGGCCGTGCAGACCAGCAGCGCATCGCTGCCCGGGTGCCACGGGCCGAACGGATGGAATGCCGGCAACAGCACGCCGCCGAGCGCTGCCACCGACGCCAGCGGCCCCATCGGCAGACGCGGCGCCGCCACCACCGCCGCCACCGCACCGAGGCCGAACTGCCAGATGCGCGCAGGCAGCAGGAAGAAGGCGGCGTCGGGATAGCGCACGGCGAGCCCGAGGCACGCCACCAGGCTGGCGGCGCTGACCAGCCACAAGCCGCGCCGCCGCCAGCGCGGCCCCAGGCCGATCAGCAGCCAGGGGAACAGCAGATAGAACTGCTGCTCGATGCTCAACGACCACAGATGCAGCAACGGCTTCAGCGCCGCCGGCGTGTCGAAGTAGCCGCCCTGCTGCCACAGCACCACGTTGGCGACGAAGAAGATCGCACCCAGCGCCTGGTCGGCGAAGGCCTGGCGGTCGATGCCGGTCAGCAGCCACTGCGCCGCCGCGGCCGACAGCGCGAGGGTCGCGAACAGCGCGGGCAGCAGCCGCCAGGCGCGCCGCACATAGAACTCGCGCACGCTGAAGCGGCCGGCCGCCAGCCGCGCGCAGACCCATTGCGTGATGACGTAGCCGGAGATGACGAAGAACATGTCCACCCCGAGGTAGCCCGCGCTCAGGCCGAACCATCCGAGGTGATAGAAGACGACCAGCAGCACGGCCGCGCCGCGCAGGGCCTGGATGTCCAGCCGGTAGGCCGCAGGCCCCGGCTGGCCCGGCACGGGCGCCACGGCGTCGATCAGGACACGACCTTGCGCAGCCAGTCCGGCATCGGCATGGCCTTGCCCTGCGGGATGTTCAGCCACACCGTGGTCGCGCCGCCGGTGGCGTAGAGCACGCCGGGCTGGTCGCTGCGCTCCAGCGTGACGAAGCTGTCGAAGCTGCTGCGGCCGGGGTTGGCAACATACATGCGGGCCAGCACGTCGCCCGGGTACTCGAGCTGGCGGATGAAGTTGCAGAACGCATTGACGATGACGAAGCCTTCGCCGCTCAGGTCCGGTGCTCCGCCCGCGCCGTGCAGCCACTCGATGCGGACAACCTCCATGTAGCGGAAGTACTGCGTGTTGTTGACATGGCCCATCGCGTCCATGTCACCCCAGCGGATGGGGATGCGCATCTCGTGCACCAGCTTCTTCTGCTCGGGGATGTCGAATCGCATGCGGGTGGCTTTCGTTCAAGGGGCCTCGGTGCCGAGCTCGGCAGCGACACGCTGCGCCCAGCGGCCCAGCCGCTCGATCTCGCCCGCCAGACGTGCCTGCTCGGCCTTCAGCGCGGTAATCTCGCCGGCCGACACCCCGCCCTCGCCGGGCGGCGCCGCGGCGACATCGACCGACACCTCGCCGCACAGCAGCTGCGCCCAGCGCGCTTCGCGTGCGCCCGGCGCGCGCGGCAGCCTGACGACGCGGGCCGGCTCCTTCGCCGCCAGCTCGTCCAGGAAGCCCTCGACCGACGAGATGTCGGCAAAGCGGTGCAGCCGTTCGCAATGCAGGCGCAGCTCGGCGGCGGTCTGCGGGCCGCGCAGCAGCAACGTCGTCAGCAGCGCCACCGACGCCGCCGGCAGTGCGTAGACACGGGCCATGTTGTGCTCGAAGCGCACGACGCGGCTGCCCGACCCCTCGAACACCAGGCTCAGGCTCTTCAGCCCGTCGACCGCGGTCAGCACCTCGGCCTCGGTGGCGTTGATGACCGGGTCGCGCGCGGTCTTCTGGTTGCAGCCCGCCACCAGCGCATTCAGCGACAGCGGGTAGGTGTCGGGCACCGTGTGCTGCTTCTCGACCAGCACGCCCAGCACACGTGCTTCCAGCGGCGTCAGCGCACGCATCCGCTCACGCGCCGTAGCCGTCGTCGGCGGAGATCACCGCGCCATTGATGAAGCGGCTCTCGTTCGCGCACAGCATCATCAGCGAGGAATCCAGATCGTGCGGCAGGCCCACACGCTTGCGCGGCAGCATCTGCACCAGCTTGCGGCCGGCCTCGGTCTGCCAGTGGTGGTGGTTGATCTCGGTGTCGATATAGCCGGGGCACAGCGCGTTGACGTTGATGCCGAAGCGCCCCCATTCGAGCGCCATCGCGCGCGTCATGTGGATCACCGCCGCCTTGCTCATCGCATAGACGCCGATCTGCCCGAGCACGCGCAGCCCGGCCATCGACGCCACGTTGACGATGCGCCCGCCGATGAAGGTGCCGGGCGCCGCGCCGCGCGAACGCGCGATCATGCGCTTGCCGACCTCCTGCGCGACGAAGAAGGCGCCGCGGGTGTTCGTGCCCATCACGTAGTCGTAGTCGTCGGGCGAGACGTCGACCAGCTTCTGCGTCGTGCTGACGCCGGAGTTGTTGACCAGGATGTCGATCGTGCCCATCTCGGTCTCGACGTGGGCCACCGCCGCCTTGATGCTGTCGTGGTCGGTGACGTCGAGTTCGACCACATGCGCATCGCCGCCCTCGGCCTCGATCTCGGCGCGCAGGGTCTTCAGCCGCTCGACGCGCCGCGCCGTCAGTGCGACGCCGGCGCCGGCCTTGGCCAGCGTGCGGGCGAACTGCGCGCCCAGCCCGCTGGACGCGCCGGTGACCATCGCGACGCGGCCCGACAGGTCGATGTTGTAGCTCATGCAATGCCCCTTGCCATGTCGATTCGACGATAGCACGCAGCATCGCCGCACTGCCCCGCGAGCCCGCCGGGGCGGTGTCTAGAATCGCTGCCGGGCCACGTCCGGAGAACAACCATGAACCCGCAGCAGATCCTCGACACCTACGGTCCGCGCGAATCGATGGAGTACGACGTTGTCGTCGTCGGTGCCGGGCCGGCGGGCCTGTCGGCAGCGATCCGGCTGAAGCAGCTGGCCGCTGCCGCCGGCAGCGAGGTGTCGGTGGTGGTGCTGGAGAAGGGTTCGGAGCCTGGCGCCCACATCCTCAGCGGTGCGGTCATGGACCCGCGCTCGATGTCCGAGCTGTTCCCCGACTGGAAGGACAAGGGTGCGCCGCTGAACCAGCCGGTCAGCGGCGACGACGTGCTCATGCTGCGCGAGACCAGCGCCACGCGCACGCCCGACGTGCTCGTGCCCGAGTGCATGCACAACGAAGGCAACTACGTCATCAGCCTGGGCGCGGTCACCAAGTGGCTGGGCGAACAGGCCGAAGCGCTGGGCGTGGAGATCTTCCCCGGCTTTGCCGCCGCCGAGGTGCTGTACGACGACAAGGGCGCGGTGCGCGGCGTGGCCACCGGCAATCTGGGCATCGGCAAGGACGGCGAGCCGATGGACAGCTTCCAGCTCGGCATGGAACTGCTGGGCAAGTACACGCTGTTCGCCGAAGGCGCGCGCGGCCACCTGGGCAAGCAGCTGATCGCCAAGTTCAAGCTGGACACGGGGCGCGACCCGCAGAGCTACGCCATCGGCATCAAGGAGCTGTGGGAGGTCGAACCGGCCAAGGCCCGGCCCGGCCGCGTGGTGCACACCGCCGGCTGGCCGATGGACAACGACACCTACGGCGGCGGCTTCCTCTACCACCTGGAAGGCAACAAGGTCACGCTCGGCTTCGTCGTCGGGCTGGACTACAAGAACCCGTGGCTCAGTCCGTTCGAGGAGATGCAGCGCTGGAAGACGCACCCGGCGATCCGCGCGCACATC
>DAORHX010000217.1:0-6411 GCA_035438245.1 Rubrivivax sp. | reverse complement strand
ACCTGCCGCCTGATCGACCGGCCGATCCGCCCGCTGTTCCCCGAAGGCTTCTACAACGAGGTGCAGGTGATCGTGCACGTGTTGAGCCTGAACCCCGAGGTGCAGGCCGACATCGCCGCGATGATCGGCACCAGCGCCGCGCTGGCGATCAGCGGCATTCCCTTCGACGGCCCGATCGGCGCGGCGCGCGTCGGCTATGTCAACGGCGAGTACGTGCTCAACCCGGGCAAGACGCAGCTGGCCGACTCCAAGCTGGACCTGGTGGTTGCCGGCACCGAAGCCGCGGTGCTGATGGTGGAAAGCGAAGCCGACATGCTGACCGAGGAGGTGATGCTCGGCGCCGTGGTCTTCGGCCACGAGCAGGGCAACGTCGCCATCGCCGCCATCAACGAACTGGTGCGCGACGCCGGCAAGCCCGAGTGGGACTGGAAGGCGCCGGCCAAGGACGAGGCCTTCATCGCCAAGATCAATGCGCTGGCTGAAGAGCCGCTGCGCGCGGCCTACCAGATCCGCAGCAAGCAGGCGCGTACGCAAGCCACGCGCGAGGCCTACGCCAACGTGCTGACCGCGCTGAAGGCCGAGGGATCGGAGTTCGATGCGGTCAAGGTCGAGGCGATGCTGTTCGACATCGAAGCGCGCATCGTGCGCAGCCAGATCCTGGCCGGCGAGCCGCGCATCGACGGCCGCGACACGCGCACCGTGCGCCCGATCGAGATCCGCAACAGCGTGCTGCCGCGCACCCACGGCTCGGCCCTGTTCACGCGCGGCGAGACGCAGGCGCTGGTGGTGGCCACGCTCGGCACCGAGCGCGACGCGCAGCGCATCGACGCGCTGGCCGGCGAGTTCAGCGACAGCTTCATGCTGCACTACAACATGCCGCCGTTTGCGACGGGCGAGGCCGGTCGCTTCGGCAGCCCGAAGCGCCGCGAGATCGGCCACGGCCGCCTGGCCAAGCGCGCGCTGATCGCCGCGCTGCCGAAGAAGGACGACTTCCCGTACACGATCCGCGTGGTCAGCGAGATCACCGAAAGCAACGGCTCGTCGTCGATGGCCTCGGTGTGCGGCGGCTGCCTGGCGCTGATGGACGCCGGCGTGCCGATGAAGGCGCACGTGGCCGGCATCGCGATGGGCCTGATCAAGGACGGCAACCGCTTCGCCGTGCTGACCGACATCCTCGGCGACGAGGACCACCTCGGCGACATGGACTTCAAGGTGGCCGGCACCACTGGCGGCATCACCGCGCTGCAGATGGACATCAAGATCCAAGGCATCACCAAGGAGATCATGCAGGTGGCGCTGGCGCAGGCCAAGGAAGCGCGGCTGCACATCCTGGGCAAGATGACCGAGGCGATGGGCGAGGCCAAGGCCGAGGTGTCGCAGTTCGCGCCGCGCCTGTACACGATGAAGATCAACCCGGAGAAGATCCGCGACGTCATCGGCAAGGGCGGTGCGACGATCCGCGCGCTGACCGAGGAGACCGGTTGCACCATCGACATCGGCGAGGACGGCACCATCACCATCGCCTCGACCGACGCCGACAAGGCGGCCTTCGCGCGCAAGCGCATCGAGGAGATCACCGCCGAGGCCGAGGTCGGCAAGGTCTACGAAGGCCCGGTGACGAAGATCCTGGACTTCGGCGCGCTGATCAACATCCTGCCGGGCAAGGACGGGCTGCTGCACATCAGCCAGATCGCGCACCAGCGCGTCGAGAAGGTCGAGGACTTCCTCAAGGAAGGCCAGGTGGTCAAGGTCAAGGTGCTCGAGACCGACGAGAAGGGCCGCATCAAGCTGTCGATGAAGGCGCTGCTCGAGCGGCCCGAAGGCATGGAAGAGGAGCGCGAGCGTGCGCCGCGGCGCGACTACGGCGACCGCCCGCGCCGCGAGCGCGGTGAGCGCGGTGATCGTGGCGATCGTGGCGATCGTGGCGACCGTGGCGACCGTGGCGATCGGCCACCGCGCGAGCCGGCCGCCGAGGCACCGGCGGCGGTCGAGGCCACCGACGACACGCCGCGCGACTGAAGCGGCCGCGGCGCGAGCCGAGGAGCGAACGATGCACGCGATCGAAATCAAGCAACCTGGCGGGCCCGAGGTGCTGCTGCCCACGCAGCGGCCCGACCCGGTGCCCAAGGCCGGTGAACTGCTGATCGCCGTCACCGCCTCCGGCGTCAACCGGCCGGATGTGCTGCAGCGCAAGGGTCTGTACCCGATGCCGCCCGGCGTGTCCGACCTGCCGGGGCTGGAGGTCGCCGGCACGGTGGCGGCCGGCGCGCCCGAGGATCTGGCGAGCGCCGGGCTGAAGATCGGCGAGCGCGTCTGTGCGCTGGTGGCCGGCGGCGGTTATGCGCAGCTGTGTGTCGCGCCGGCCGGCCAGTGCCTGCCGGTGCCCAAGGGCTTGAGCGACATCGAGGCCGCGGCGCTGCCCGAGACCTTCTTCACCGTCTGGCAGAACGTGTTCCAGAACGCGCGGCTGCAGCGCGGCGAGACCTTGCTGGTGCAGGGCGGCTCGAGCGGCATCGGCGTCACCGCCATCCACCTGGCCAAGGCCCTCGGTGCGACGGTGATCGTCACCGCCGGCAGCGACGACAAGTGCACCGCCTGCGTCGCCCAGGGCGCCGACCACGCGATCAACTACAAGACCCAGGACTTCGTCGCCGAGGTGCAGCGCATCACGGCCAAGCGCGGCGTCGACGTCGTGCTCGACATGGTGGCCGGCGACTACCTGCCGCGCGAAGTGCAATGCACGGCCGACGACGGCCGCATCGCGATCATCGCGGTGCAGGGCGGCACCAAGGCCACGCTGGACGTGGCGGCGGTGCTGCGCAAGCGGCTGGCGATCATCGGCAGCACGCTGCGCCCGCGCTCGGTCGCCTACAAGACGGTGATCGCGCGCGAACTGCGCGAGCAGGTCTGGCCGCTGATCGAGGCCGGCAAGGTCAAGCCGGTGATCCATACCGTGTTCCCCGCCGCGCAGGCCGCACAGGCGCATGCGCTGATGGAATCGAGCGTGCACGTCGGCAAGATCGTGCTCGACTGGAGTGCCTGATGAAAAAGCTCGTGGTCGGCAACTGGAAGATGCACGGCAGCCATCCGGCCAATGCCGAGCTGCTGTCCGGCATCCTCGGTGCGCGGCCCTTCGGCGCCGACGTGGCGGTGTGCGTGCCGTTCCCCTACCTGTCGGAGACGGCGGTCGCGCTGGCCGCCAGCGACATCCGCTGGGGCGCGCAGGACTGCTCGGCGCACGAACAGGGCGCCTACACCGGCGAGGTCTCGGCGGCGATGCTGGCCGAGTTCGGCTGCCGATATGCGATCGTCGGCCATTCGGAGCGGCGCGCGCTGCACGGCGAGAGCGACCAGCTGGTGTCCGACAAGGCCAGGGCCGCGCTGGCGCGCGGCGTGACGCCGATCGTCTGCGTCGGCGAGACGCGCGAGCAGCGCGAAGCCGGCGACACCGCGGCCGTGGTCAAGCGCCAGCTGTCGGCGGTGATCCACACGCTGGCGCATTGCGCGTCCGAGATGGTCGTCGCCTACGAGCCGGTGTGGGCCATCGGCACCGGCTTGAGCGCCACGCCGCAGCAGGCGCAGGAGGTGCACGCGCTGCTGCGCGCGCAGCTGCAGGCCGCCACGCCCCATGCCGCACGCATGCGGATCCTCTACGGCGGCAGCGTCAAGCCCGACAACGCGGCGGCGCTGTTCACGCAACCCGACATCGACGGCGCGCTGGTCGGCGGTGCTGCGCTGAAGGCGCCCGACTTCGTCGCCATCTGCCGCGCCGCGAGCTGAGCGCTGCGCGGCCTTCACTCACGTATCCGAAAGACGACATGCAGATCTGGACCACCGTAGTACTCGCGCTGCAGCTGCTGGCCGCGCTGGCGATGATCGGCCTCGTGCTGATCCAGCACGGCAAGGGTGCCGACATGGGCGCGTCCTTCGGCAGCGGCGCCTCGGGCAGCCTGTTCGGCGCCAGCGGCAGCGCGAACTTCCTGTCGCGCTCGACGGCCGCCTGCGCTGCGGTGTTCTTCGCCTGCACGCTGGCGCTGGCCTTCAGCTCGAACGAGGGCCGTGCTGGAGCGGCTTCGAGCAGCGGCGGCAGCATTCTCGACCGTGCCGCGCCCGCAGCCAGTGCACCCGCGCCTGCCGCCGTCATCCCCGGCATGGCGCCCGCGGCATCGGCGCCTGCAGCGGCGGTTCCTGCCGCGGTGCCCGCGCCGATTCCCGCGCCGGCCGCGGTGCCCGCCAGCGCATCGAAGTAGCGCGCGCGATACGGCGCTGCGTGCCGTGCCGGCCGTAGCTTTCGCGTCAGGAAGCGACGGCAATTGCCGCTAGAATTCTTCGCTAGTAAGGGTGTCGATTCCTCACGTCACCCGAGTGAATCGCCGACGTTTGCCGACGTGGTGAAATTGGTAGACACGCTATCTTGAGGGGGTAGTGGCGAAAGCTGTGCGAGTTCGAGTCTCGCCGTCGGCACCAACGATGTCCCTCGTGGACGAACGACATGGACCTGCAACCGTACCTGCCTGTGATCCTGTTCATCCTGGTGGGCGCTGCAGTCGGGGTTGCACCGCAGCTGATCGGTTTCGTGTTCGGTCCGAACCGGCCCGACCGGGCGAAGAACTCGCCCTACGAATGCGGCTTCGAGGCCTTCGAGGATGCGCGCATGAAGTTCGACGTGCGCTACTACCTCGTCGCCATCCTCTTCATCCTGTTCGACCTCGAGATCGCCTTCCTCTTCCCGTGGGCGGTGGCGCTGCGTGAAATCGGGCCGTCAGGTTTCTGGGCGATGATGATCTTCCTCACCATCCTCGTCGTGGGCTTCGTCTACGAATGGAAGAAGGGCGCGCTCGATTGGGAGTGACGGGAGTGACACAAGGACGCTCATGGGCATCGAAGGCGTACTGAAGGAAGGCTTCGTCACCACCTCGGTGGACAAGCTGATCAACTGGTCGAAGACCGGCTCGCTGTGGCCGATGACCTTCGGCCTGGCCTGCTGCGCGGTGGAGATGATGCACGCCGGCGCGGCGCGCTACGACATCGACCGCTTCGGCATGCTGTTCCGCCCCAGCCCGCGGCAGAGCGACCTGATGATCGTCGCCGGCACGCTGTGCAACAAGATGGCGCCGGCGCTGCGCAAGGTCTACGACCAGATGGCCGAGCCGCGCTGGGTGCTGAGCATGGGCTCGTGCGCCAACGGCGGCGGCTACTACCACTACAGCTACTCGGTGGTGCGCGGCTGCGACCGCATCGTGCCGGTGGACGTCTACGTGCCGGGCTGTCCGCCGACGGCCGAGGCGCTGCTCTACGGCATCCTGCAGCTGCAGAACAAGATCCGGCGCGAGAACACCATCGCGCGCTGAAGGCCGCGCCCCAACGATGACAAGCAAGCTCGATCAACTGCAGGCTGCGCTCGAATCCGTGCTCGGTGACGCCATCGTCGCGCTGCAGCGCGATCGCGGCGAGATCAGCGTGACCGTGGCCGCCGGCCGCTACCTCGAAGCGGCCCAAGCGCTGCATGAGCACCCGTCGCTCGCGTTCGAGCAACTGATCGACCTGTGCGGCGTCGACTATTCGGGCTACCAGAACCGGCCGTGGGACGGCGCCCGCTACGCGGCGGTCAGCCACCTGCTGTCGTTGACCCACAACTGGCGCGTGCGGCTGAAGGTCTTCGCACCCGACGACGAACTGCCGGTGGTGGCTTCGGTGACCGAGGTCTGGAGCTCGGCCAACTGGTTCGAGCGCGAGGCCTTCGACCTGTACGGCATCATCTTCGACGGCCATGTCGACCTGCGCCGCATCCTCACCGACTACGGCTTCATCGGCCACCCGATGCGCAAGGACTTCCCGGTCAGCGGCCACGTCGAGATGCGCTACGACGCGCAGACCCAGCGCGTGATCTACCAGCCGGTGACGATCGAGCCGCGCGAGATCACACCCCGCGTCGTGCGCGAAGACAACTACGGCGGCCTGCACTGATGGCAGAGATCAAGAACTACACGCTGAACTTCGGCCCGCAGCACCCGGCCGCGCACGGCGTGCTGCGCCTGGTGCTGGAACTGGACGGCGAGGTCATCCAGCGCGCCGATCCGCATGTCGGCCTGCTGCACCGCGCGACCGAGAAGCTGGCCGAGAGCAAGACCTTCATCCAGTCGCTGCCGTACATGGACCGTCTCGACTACGTGTCGATGATGTGCAACGAGCACGCCTACTGCCTGGCCATCGAGAAGCTGCTGGGCATCGAGGTGCCGCAGCGCGCGCAGTACATCCGCGTCATGTTCTCCGAGGTGACAAGGCTGCTGAATCACCTGATGTGGCTGGGCGCGCACGGCCTGGACTGCGGTGCGATGAACATGCTCATCTACTGCTTCCGCGAGCGCGAGGACCTGTTCGACATGTACGAGGCGGTGTCCGGCGCGCGCA
>DAORHX010000216.1:0-6414 GCA_035438245.1 Rubrivivax sp. | reverse complement strand
ACTACAGCGAGAAGATCCCCAACAACGTCAACCTGAGCGAGGACCGCACGCTGCAGCGCGCGCTCGAGCAGTGGCAGCCCAACTACCTGCAGTGGTGGGGCGACATGGGGCCCGACGGCAGCCAGAACTTCGACGTCTACCTGCGCACCGCGGTCAGCGTCGACCCGCAGGGCTGGGCGCAGTTCGGCCACGTGAAGATGCCCGACTACCGCTGGGGCATCTTCCTGAACCCGGCCGAGAAGGACCGCAAGATCCACTTCGGCGACCACCTCGGCGAGCCCGCCTGGCAGGACGTGCCCGGCGAGCACCGCGCCAACCTGCGCCGCATCATCGTCACGCAGGGCGACACCGAACCGGCGAGCGTGGAGCAGCAGCGCCACCTGGGCCTGACTGCCCCCAGCCAGTACGACCTGCGCAACCTGTTCCAGGTCAACGTCGAGGAAGGCCGCCACCTGTGGGCGATGGTCTACCTGCTGCACAAGTACTTCGGCCGCGACGGCCGCGAGGAGGGCGAGGCGCTGCTCGAGCGGCGCAGCGGCAACGCCGACAACCCGCGCATCCTGCAGGCCTTCAACGAGAAGACGCCCGACTGGCTGAGCTTCTTCATGTTCACCTACTTCACCGACCGCGATGGCAAGTTCCAGCTGTGCGCGCTGGCCGAAAGCTCGTTCGACCCGCTGGCGCGGACTACGAAGTTCATGCTCACCGAAGAGGCGCACCACATGTTCGTCGGCGAGAGCGGCGTGTCGCGCGTCATCCAGCGCACCTGCGCGGCGATGAACGAGCTGAAGACGGACGATCCGAAGAAGCTGCGCGCGGCCGGCGTGATCGATCTGCCGACGATCCAGCGCTACCTGAACTTCCACTTCAGCGTGACCATCGACCTGTTCGGCGCCGACCAGTCGAGCAACGCCGCGATCTTCTACAGCACCGGCCTGAAGGGGCGTTTCGAGGAAGGCCGCCGCGCCGACGACCACGTGCTCAAGGGCCAGCACTACAAGGTGCTGGAAGTGCAGGGCGGGCAGCTGGTCGAGAAGGACGTGCCGATGCTCAACGCGCTGAACGAGGTGCTGCGCGACGACTACATCAAGGACTCGATCGGCGGCGTCGAGCGCTGGAACAAGGTGATCGAGAAGGCCGGCATCCCGTTCAGGTTGAAGGTGCCGCACAAGGCCTTCCACCGCAACATCGGCGCGCTGGCCGGTGTCAAGGTGTCGCCGGACGGCCGCGTGGTCAACGACCACGAATGGAACCAGAATGTCGAACGATGGCTGCCCACCGACGAGGACCGCGCCTTCGTCGCCAGCCTGATGGGCCGCGTGGTCGAGCCCGGCAGGTTCGCCAACTGGATCGCGCCGCCGATGATGGGCATCAACCGCCAGCCGGTCGACTTCGAGTACGTGCGTTTCAATTGACCCACCCCCGAAGCGGCTTCGCCGCTCCCCCTCAAGGGGGCCACGCCAGCGGCCCGGCAAAGCCGGTTCCGCGGCGTGTGCTTGAATGAGCGCGTTCGGAGGAGACACCGGCATGGACAAGGCCGATACAGTCGTCATCAAGCAGCACCTGATCGACCCCGAGATCTGCATCCGCTGCAACACCTGCGAATCGATCTGCCCGGTGAAGGCGATCACGCACGACAGCCGCAACTACGTGGTCGACGCGTCGGTGTGCAACCTGTGCATGGACTGCATCTCGCCGTGCCCCACCGGCAGCATCGACAACTGGCGCACGATGCCCCGCGTGCGCGCCTACAGCGTCGAGGAGCAACTGGGCTGGGACGTGCTGCCCGCCGAGCTGAGCGCCGAGCAACTGGCCGAGGCCGGCGTCGCCCCCGGCGCCGAACCCGCGCTGGTGCCCGAGGCGCCGCAGCTGCCCGCGGCGGTCAGCGGCGAGACGCCGTTCCACAGCGCCGAGTACGGCGCCACGCTGCCGCCGTGGTCGGCGGCGCATGCCTACACCAACCTCTACGGCCCGAAGGCTGCGCAGAAGACGGTCAAGGCCGTGGTGGCCGGCAACGTGCGCGTCACCGAGGTCGGCAAGGAGTACGACACGCACCACATCGTGCTCGACTTCGGCGCGATGCCCTTCCCGGTGCTCGAAGGGCAGTCGATCGCCGTCGTGCCGCCGGGCGTCGACGGCAACGGCCGCGCGCACCACCCGCGCCAGTACAGCGTGGCCAGCCCGCGCAACGGCGAACGGCCCGGCTACAACAACCTGTCGCTGACCATCAAGCGCGTGCTCGAGGACCACCAGGGCAACCCGGTGCGCGGCGTGGCCAGCAACTACATGTGCGACCTGTTGGTCGGCGACGAGGTGCAGGTGATCGGGCCCTTCGGCGCCAGCTTCCTGATGCCCAACCACCCGAAGAGCCACATCGTCATGATCTGCACCGGCACCGGCAGCGCGCCGATGCGCGCGATGACCGAATGGCGGCGGCGGCTGCGCCAGTCCGGCAAGTTCGAAGGCGGCAAGCTGATGCTGTTCTTCGGCGCACGCACGAAGGAAGAGCTGCCCTACTTCGGCCCGCTGCAGAACCTGCCGAAGGACTTCATCGACATCCACTTCGCCTTCAGCCGCACGCCGGGCCGACCGAAGAAGTACGTGCAGGACGCGATGCGCGAGCGTGCCGCCGACCTGGCCGCACTGCTGGTCGACGCCAATGCCTTCTTCTATGTCTGCGGCCTGAAGGCGATGGAGGAGGGCGTGGTGCTGGCGCTGGCCGACATCGCGCGCGGTGCCGGCCTGGACTGGGACAACGTCGGCGCCGCGCTGAAGCGCGACGGGCGGCTGCACCTGGAGACCTACTGATCGTTCAGGCGGCGGGCGCACCCAGCAGCGTGGCCGCTTCGACGACGTCGCGCGCATCGGCATCGGCCTGGCCGAAGCTTTGCAACAACGGTGCCAACACCGTGTCGAGCAAGGCGCGACGGCGGCTGCCCTCGCAGGTGCGGCACAGCGTTGCGGCGATGCGCAGTTCGAAGAGCCGGGCCCGCTGGCTGCGCGCCACCGCGAGCGCTTCTTCGAGGCAGCGCTCGGCCTCGGCGCTGTGGCCCAGCCGCGCGCTGAGTTCGCCCTTGAAGCGCAGCAGTTCGCCCAGATAGAAGCGCTCGCCATGGCGCACGGCGATGCCGATCGCCTCGTCGAGTGCGGCACAGGCTTCGTCGAGCCGGCCGCCAGCGGCCAGACCCTCGGCGCGCAGCGCGATCCAGAACGGCTGGTAGGCCAGTGCCTGCGTGCCGACGTAGTCGCGGATGCCGTCGCAGATCTGCTCGAGCCCTTCGTCGACCTCGCCGCATCGCACGCGTTGCGCGCCGACGATCGCTGCCGACGGGCCGATCCACGTGGCGAAGCCCTGCTCGCGCGCCGCTTGCAGCGACTGCAGGCCGCGCGTCAGCGCGCCGGCATGGTCGCGCTGGATGTGCAGCGTGGCCGCCAGGTAGCACAGCGAGAAGTTGACGGTGTGCGCGCCGGCCAGCGCTTCGGAATGCGCAAGGCCTTGCAGCGCCGCGTGCCGCCCGGCCGCCGGCTCGCCGCCGATGGTCAACGCAAGCGCCAGATAACACAGCCCGGTCGACTTCTGGTCCTGCACGTACATCACCTGGCGCGCCGCGCGGCCCGCGGCGTGCTGTTGCTCGTAGATGCGCAGCGCCTCGTCCAGATGCTGCCGTGCCGCGTCGAGTTCGCCGCACAGGAACTGCGTGCCGCCGAGCAGCAGATGGCCCATCACGAACGGCGACTGTGCGGTCTGCCCCGCCGCGCGCTGCAGCGTCTCCTCGGCCAACGCACGGCAACGCGCGAAGCCGGCGCGCGTGATCTCGACCGCGCCGATGCCCGACAGCACGGCGAAGACTTCCGGCGGATCGCCGAGCTCGCGGCACAACGCGAGTGCGCGGTCGTAGGCGCGCGCGCCATGCGCCGACGCGAAGCCGCGGTATTCGGCGTAAACGCCGCCGAGCGCGAGCTGCACGCGCAGTTCGAGCCGCGCGCGCTGCGGCGAAGCGGCCTGCGCGGCCAGCAACTGCAGCGCCCGCTCGAGCTGGGCAATGGCTTCGTCGAAGCCGCAGCGGCGCGCCGAGAGCTTGGCCGCCTGGACCAGGCAGCGCACCGCATTGGTGTCGTCGTGCGCCGCAGCGTAGTGATGCGCCAGCAGCGCCGGCTCGGCCGCCGCGGTCTCGGCAAAGTCCTCGGCCAGCACCTGGGCGATGCGGCCGTGCAGCGCGGTGAGCTCCTTCTTCAGCAGACTGGCATAGGCGGCGTCGCGCACCAGCGCATGCTTGAACGCGTAGATCGGCACAGCGCCGGGGCGGCGGCTGACCAGCAAGCCGCCGCCGAGCAGGCGCAGCAGGTCTTCCTTCAGCGTCTCCTCGTCGCGACCGGCCACCTTCGCCAACAGCTCGTGCGAGAACTCGCGGCCGATCACGGCCCCGACCTGAGCGACGGCCTTGGCCGCGCCGAGCCGATCCAGCCGCGACATCAGCGAATCGCTCAGCGTTGCCGGGATGGCAGCCGCCGCGCCCGGTGCGCTCGCTGCCGACGCGTCGTGTTCGAGCAGGTCGCGCGTCAGGTCCTCGACGAACAGAGGCAGCCCGTCGGTGCGCTCGGCGATCTCCTCGATGGTGGCGGCCGGCAGCGCGTGCTCACCGCACAGCAGGCCGATCATGGTGCGCGTCTCATCGCGGCCGAGCGGTACGAGCGACAACTGCCTCAGGTGGGCGCGCTCGTCCCACGGCGGCTGGAACTCCGGCCGCGCCGTCAGCACCAGCAGCAGCGGCAGCGTCGGCAACGCATCGACGATGCGCCCGATCAGCTCGTCGCTCGACGGGTCGAGCCAGTGCAGGTCCTCGACGACGAGCAGCACCGGGCCACGCTGCGCAAACTCGTGCAGCAGCGCGACGAGCACCTGCAGCAGCCGCTGCCGATGGCGTTGCGGCGACATCTCCGGCAGCGCCGCCGATGGCGCATCGACCCCCAACAGGCCGCCGAGCAGCGGCAGAGCGTCGTCGCCGCGGCGCAGCGCCTCGGGCACGAAGGCGGTCAGCTTGGCCAACCGTGTCGCATGGTCGTCGGCCGGTGACAGCCCGGCCGCGAAGCTGAGATAGCGGATGACCGGCGCGAACGGGCTGCCTTGCAGGTTCGGCGAGGCGTAGTACCACAGCCGCAGGCAGTCGCGGCCGACAATGCGCGCGTCGACCACCTCGGCCAGCCGCGATTTGCCGACGCCTGGCTCGCCGCTCAGCAGCACCGCCTGGCCGCTGCCCTGGCGCACCGCGTCCCAGGCGCCGCGCAGCGCGTCCAGCGCGGCCTCGCGGCCGACGAAGGGCGTCAGGTTCGACGCACGCAGCGCATGGAAGCGGCTGCGCACGCCGCGCTCGCCAAGCACCTGCCAGGCGGGCACGGCCGCTTCGAAGCCCTTCAGCGTGTGCTGGCCGAGGTCGCGATAGTCGAACAGGCCGCCGGCCAGCCGCCGCGTCTCGACCGAAACCACGACCATGCCCGGCTCGGCCAGTGCCTGCAGTCGTGCCGCCAGGTTCAGTGCGCTGCCCACGGCCGAAACCTCGGCATCGGCGCCTGGCGCCACGCCACGCCCGCTGGGCTCGCCGGCGCTGACGACCACCGTACCGGTGGCGATGCCTACATGGACGTTGGAGTCTCCGACCGCCGTGCGCTCGGCGACGGCGATCGCCAGCGCGGCGCGGATGGCGCGCTCGGCATCGTCCTCGTGCGCGCGCGGGTAGCCGAAGTACGCGAGCACCCCGTCGCCGATGTACTGCGCGATCGTGCCACCGTGGGCGGCGACCGTGGCCGCGCAGCGCCGGCGGTAGGCCTGGACCAGCTCGGCCAGATCTTCCGGGTCGAGGTGCTGCGCCAGCGCGGTCCAGGCGACCAGATCGCACAGCAGCACCGTCAGCTGGCGCCGTTCGAGCGTGTGCTGTGAGTCCATCGGACTCAGCCGCGCACGGGTGCGGGTGCGTCGCGCGCGACCCGCAGGCGCAGCGCGAAGTGGTTGATCTGCAGCGGCAGGTCGTCCACCGCCAGCACCGGGTGCGCGAGCGTGAAGCGCGAGCGGGCAAGCAGCGCCGCGAGCACCGCCGTCAGCACGAAGCGCACCAGCGTCTCGCCGGCGCAGCCCTGGCGATGCCGGCTGAAGGCGAGCAGCGACGGGCCCGCGGTCACCGCCTGCGGCATGAAGCGGTCGGCGCGCAGGCCGAACCGATGCGGATCGCGATGCTGGAACGCCGCGTGCACCAGCAGTTGCTGCCCGGCGCGGACCTCGATCGTGCCGCGCAGCATGAAGTCGGCCGTGGCGCGACGCAGCAGCAGCGGTACCGGCGTCCACAGGCGCAACTGCTCGAGCAGGCAGGCCTCGATGTAGTGCTGGCCTTCGATCGCTGCGGCGCCCTGCGTGCCTGCGGC
>DAORHX010000215.1:0-6415 GCA_035438245.1 Rubrivivax sp. | reverse complement strand
GCCACCACCGGCGGCAGGCCGATGCCGTGCGAGAACAGCGCGGCCTGCACGCCGCCCGACGCGGCGTAGCGGCACAGCGTGCGCACCAAGGTCAGGTTCAGCGCGTGGGGGGCGGGCGTGCCGCCGTAGGCTTCGGGATAGCCCAGGCCCAGCAGGCCCAGTTCCGCCGCGCGTCGGTGCAGCGCGCGCGGCACCTCTCCCGCGGCCTCCCAGGCGCTCAGGTGGGGCACGACCTCGGTGCGCGCGAAACGCTCCACCGTGGTCGCCAGCGCGGCGCGCGCTTCGCGCAGCTCGGCTTCGCTCAGGGTCGATCCACTCATCGTCGGTTCTCCTCGTTCGTGTCGGGGGTGGCAAACCGCAGCAGCACCTGGCCCGGGCTGACCTGCTGGCCCTGGCGCCGCCCTGTCACGACCCGCCCACGAAAAGCCGCATGGCATGCGTCGCCAGGTCATCCAGCTTGAGCCGGCCCCGCGGCCTGAACCATTGCACCGTCCAGTTCAGCGCGCCGAAGATGAACAGGCGCGCCACCTGCGGGTCGGCGCGCAACTGCCCGGCCTGGTGCAGGGCTTCGAGCGCCGGCATCCAGGCGGCTTCGTACACATCCTTCTGGCGCGCGATGGCGCTGCGCTGTGCGGGCGACAGCTTGTGCCACTCGTACAGCATCACCGGGATGAAGTCGCTGCCCTTGCCCAGGCACCCCTGCAGGTGCTGGCCGATCAGCGCACGCAGCTGCTCGCGCGGCGGCGCATGCCCGCCCAGCGCCTGCAGGATCCGGGTCTGGCGGGCCGTGGCATCGGCCATGCCGCCCTGCATCACGGCGGCCAGCAGCGCGGTCTTGCTGTCGAAGTAGTAGAACGGCGAGCCGCTATGCATGCCGGCGGCTGCGGCGATGTCGCGCGTGCTGGTGCCGTCGAAGCCCTGCATTCGAAACAGCCGCGCTGCCTCGCGCACCAGGTCGGCACGGCGCTGGTTCTCGTCGCGCTCCTCGGCACTCTTGCGCGGGCGGCCGCGGCGCACCGGCGGCGACACGGGTGATGCAGCAGGGGTCGAAGCCATGCCTGCAGCTTAGCGTGCTTCTCCATTTGTGCAAAGCACCTGCTTTGTAAAACTCGAACCCGCGGCCCGTGCATCGATGTGGGCGCGCCACGGCCGAGGCAGCGCGCGGCCGGCGTGGCGCGCCCGCGTTCCGCCTGCTCGATCCGGCCGCTGCGACCGGGACGCGAGAATGGCGGGCTCGGGCACGGGCGTCGGCTGACGCGGGCCCGCGCGATCATCGCCGAGGAGGATGCATGCAGGTTCTGACCGAAGAGCGCAGGCTGATCAAGGAATCCGCGCGCCAGTTCGCGATGCAGCGTGTGCTGCCGCTGGCCAACAAGCTCGACCCCGAGAAAGGCCTGATCCCGCGCGAGCTGATCGACGAGATGGCCGCGCTCGGCTACTTCGCGATCCTGATCCCCGAGGCCTACGGCGGCATGGGCCTCGGTGCCTTCGAGTACTGCCTGGTCGCCGAGGAGCTGTCGCGCGCCTGGATGAGCGTGGGCAGCCTGATCGCCCGCGGCAACAACCTGATCAGCACGCTGCAGTTCCTGCGCCCCGAGCAGAAGGCGCAGATCCTGCCGCGCATGGCGCGCGGCGAGTTCCTCGGCGCGTTCTCGCTGTCCGAGCCCCAGGCCGGCTCGGACGTCGCCAGCCTCAGCTGCCGTGCGGTGAAGAACGGCGAGCACTGGGAGATCACCGGAGCGAAATACTGGTGCACCTTCGCCGACCAGGCCGACTTCATCCTCGTGTTCGCGCGCACCGTCGCCAAGGTCGACCCGCAAGCCCGGCATCGCGGCATCAGCGCCTTCATGGTGGAAAAGCCCCGCGGCGCGCTGCCCGAGGGCTGCCGCGGCAGCATCATTCCGAAGATCGGCTACCACGGCTGGAGCACCTGGGAGCTGGCCTTCGACCGGTGCCGCGTGCCGGCCAGCCACATGGTGGGCGAAGAAGGCCGCGGCTTCTACCTGGCTTCGGTGGGCCTGGAGACGGCGCGCGCGCACACCGCGGCACGTTCGATCGGCCTGGCCCAGGGCGCGCTGGAGGACGCCATCGCCTACGCGAAGGACCGCCACCAGTTCGGCCGCGCGATCGGCGACTTCCAGGCCGTCCGCTTCAAGCTCGCCGACATGGCCACGCAGATCGAGGCGGCGCGCGCCTTGCTCTACGCGGTGTGCACGAAGATCGACCAAGGGGTGCGCTGCGACACCGAAGCGGCGATGGTCAAGCTCTTCGCCAGCGAGATGAGCGAGCGTGTCACCAGCGAAGGCCTGCAGATCCACGGCGGCGCCGGCTACACCACGCACTTCGCGGCCGAGCGCTACTGGCGCGATGCGCGGCTGACGAAGATCTTCGAAGGCACCTCGGAGATCCAGATGCGCATCATCTCCGACGCGCTGCTGGGCAAGGCCGCGGCATGAGCAGACAGCGCAGCGGCCACCACGTCGAGAACGTCCGCCCCGCCAGAGCCTGGCGCACGCCACGCCGCGCACGCTGACGCGGACCAGCGCCTGTACCTCGCGCTCAGCGGCAGCCGTGCGTGCCTGAGCAGCGCCACCACGGTGGCGCGGGCATGAAGGCCGCCGTGGCTCCCGTCTTGACGAGATCTTGATGCGCAGACCGCGAATCTCGATGCGCGCTTGACGGCGTTGGTCCGACCATGCCTGCATCGACTTCGGAGGATGCATGGACATCGTCTTTCTCTTCGCGGCCGCTGCCCTGTGGCTGGCTACGTTCGGTCTGGCGCATGGCTGCTCGCGCCTGCAGCAGCGCAAGGTGACGCCATGACGGGGTGGGACATTGCCGGCGGCGTGATCGCGCTCGGCCTGCTGGTCTATCTGCTTGCCGTGCTGCTGCGGCCGGAGGACTTTTCGTGAACGCGCCGGCCTGGATCCAGCTCGCCGCCTTCCTGGCGATGCTGCTGCTGCTCGCCTGGCCGCTGGCGCGGGCGATCGAGGCGGTGCTCGACGGCCGCTTCGGCTGGGGGCGGCGCATCGAAGCGCCGTTGTACCGGCTGGCCGGGGTCGATCCCGAGCGCGAGCAAGGCTGGCTGGCCTATGCCACCGGCCTGCTGGTCTTCAACGGCCTGGGCGTGCTCGCGGTCTATGCGCTGCAGCGGCTGCAGCCGGTGTTGCCGCTGAACCCGCAGGGCATGGGCGCGGTGTCACCCGACTCCGCGTTCAACACCGCGGTCAGCTTCGTCACCAACACCAACTGGCAGGGCTACGGCGGCGAAGCGACGATGAGCTACCTGACGCAGATGCTGGCGCTGACGGTGCAGAACTTCCTGTCCGCCGCCACCGGCATCGCCGTGGTGGTCGCACTGATGCGCGGCTTCGTACGGCACTCGGCGCGGGCCATCGGCAACGTCTGGGTCGACCTGGCGCGCCTCACCTTGTGGGTCCTGCTGCCGCTGAGCTTCGTCGTCGCGCTGCTGCTGGCCGGCCAGGGCGTGATCCAGAACCTGAAGCCCTATCAGGACGTGCGGACCGTCGAAGCCGTGACCTGGCAGCAGCCCAAGCTCGGCGCCGACGGCCAGCCGGTCAAGGACGACCAGGGCCAACCGGTGCTGGAAGACCAGAGCTCGCAGACGCAGGCCCTGGCGATGGGACCGGTGGCCTCGCAGCTGGCGATCAAGATGCTCGGCACCAATGGCGGCGGCTTC
The DNA here is from genome assembly GCA_035438245.1 of Rubrivivax sp. Lineage (GTDB taxonomy): Bacteria > Pseudomonadota > Gammaproteobacteria > Burkholderiales > Burkholderiaceae_C > Rubrivivax. The sequence continues at coordinate 2,715 of DAORHX010000215.1, read as the reverse complement.
TTCAATGCCAATTCGGCGCATCCGTTCGAGAACCCGACCGCGCTCGCCAACTTCCTGCAGATGCTGTCGATCTTCCTCATCCCGGCCGCGCTGGTCTTCGTCTTCGGCCGCATGGTCGGCGACCTGCGCCAGGGCTGGGCGCTGCTGGCGGCGATGGCGGCGGTGTTCGTCGTGGCCGTCGTCGGTGCGACGCTGGCCGAGCAGCAGGGCAACCCGGTGCTGGCATCGCTGGGTGCCGACCAGGCCGCCAGCGCCACGCAGGCCGGCGGCAACATGGAGGGCAAGGAAACGCGCTTCGGCATCAACGCCTCGGCGCTGTTCGCCGTCATCACCACCGCCGCCAGCTGCGGCGCGGTGAACTCGATGCACGACAGCTACACGCCGCTGGGCGGCGCGGTGCCGCTGGTGATGATGCAGCTCGGCGAGGTCATCTTCGGCGGTGTCGGCGCCGGCCTGTACGGCATGCTGGTGTTCGCGATCATGGCGGTGTTCATCGCCGGCCTGATGATCGGCCGCACACCCGAGTACCTGGGCAAGAAGATCGAGGCGCACGAGATGAAGATGGTGGCCATCGCCATCCTGGCGACGCCGCTGCTCGTGCTGCTGGGCACCGCCGTCGCGGTGCTGGCCGAAGCCGGCCGCGCCGGCATCGCCAACCCCGGGCCGCATGGCTTCAGCGAGGTGCTGTACGCGCTGACGTCGGCGGCCAACAACAACGGCAGCGCCTTCGCCGGCCTGTCGGCCAACACCCCGTTCTACAACTCGCTGCTCGCGCTGGCGATGTGGTTCGGCCGCTTCGCGGTGATCGTGCCGGTGCTGGCCATCGCCGGCTCGCTGGCGGCGAAGAAGCGCATCGCCGTCACCGAGGGCACGCTGCCGACACACGGCGCGCTGTTCGTCGTGCTGCTGATCGGCACCGTGCTGCTGGTGGGCTTGCTGAACTACGTGCCGGCGCTGGCGCTCGGCCCGGTGGTCGAACACCTGATGCTGCACGCGCATTGAGGACACCATGACCCGCAAGACCTTGACCCTGTTCGATCCGGTGCTGGTCGGCCCCGCCGCGGCCGACGCGTTGCGCAAGCTCGACCCGCGCGTGCAGTGGCGCAACCCGGTGATGTTCGTCGTCTACGTCGGCAGCGCCTTCACCACCGCGCTGGCGCTGGCGACACCCGACGCCTTCACCGTCGCCGTGGCCGTGTGGCTGTGGTTCACCGTGCTCTTCGCCAACTTCGCCGAAGCGCTGGCCGAGGGCCGCGCCCAAGCGCAGGCGGCAACGCTGCGCGGGCTGAAGAAGAAGACCTGGGCCAAGAAGCTCGAAGGTGACTACCGCGCCGGCGAGCCGCGCACGGCGATGAAGTGGCACCCGCTGGAAGCCGACCACCTGAAGCGCGGCGACATCGTGCTGATCGAGGCCGGCGACACGATCCCGGCCGACGCCGAGGTCATCGACGGCGTGGCCTCGGTCGACGAAAGCGCGATCACCGGCGAATCGGCGCCGGTGATCCGCGAGTCCGGCGGCGACTTCTCGGCCGTCACCGGCGGCACGCGCGTGTTGTCCGACTGGATCGTCGCGCGCGTCGCGGTCAACCCCGGCGAGACCTTCGTCGACCGCATGATCGCGATGGTCGAGAACGCCAAGCGCCAGAAGACACCGAACGAGATCGCGCTGACCATCCTGCTGGTGGCGCTGACCATCGTCTTCCTCGTCGTGGTCGTCACGCTGCTGCCGTTCTCGCACTTCGGCGAGCAGGCCGCCGGGGCGGGCCAGCCGGTGAGCCTGGTGATGCTGGTCGCGCTGCTGGTGTGCCTGATCCCGACGACCATCGCCGGCCTGCTGTCGGCGATCGGCGTGGCCGGCATGAGCCGCATGATGCAGGCCAACGTCATCGCCACCTCGGGCCGCGCGGTCGAGGCCGCCGGCGACGTCGACGTGCTGCTGCTCGACAAGACCGGCACGATCACGCTCGGCAACCGCCAGGCCAGCGCCTTCATCCCCGCGGCCGGGGTCAAGGAGGCGGAGCTGGCCGACGCCGCGCAGCTGGCCTCGCTTGCCGACGAGACGCCGGAGGGGCGCAGCATCGTCGTGCTGGCCAAGCAGAAGTTCAACCTGCGCGAGCGCGATGTGGCTTCACTGGGCGCGCACTTCGTGCACTTCACCGCGCAGACGCGCATGAGCGGCGCCGACCTGCCCGGCGGACGCGCGCTGCGCAAGGGCGCGGCCGAGGCGATCCGCCGGCATGTCGAGGCCGGCGGTGGCAACTTCCCGCCGGCGCTGCAGGCTGCAGTGGACGAGGTCGCGCGCCGCGGCAGCACGCCGCTGGTGGTGGCCGACGGCACGCGTGTGCTCGGTGTCGTCGAGCTGAAGGACATCGTCAAGGGCGGCATCAAGGAACGTTTCGCCGAACTGCGCCGCATGGGCATCAAGACGGTGATGGTGACCGGCGACAACCGCCTCACCGCCGCGGCCATCGCCGCCGAGGCCGGCGTCGACGACTTCCTCGCCGAAGCCACGCCCGAGGCCAAGCTGAAGCTGATCCGCGAGCACCAGGACAACGGCCGGCTGGTGGCGATGACCGGCGACGGCACCAACGACGCGCCGGCGCTGGCGCAGGCCGACGTCGCGGTGGCGATGAACACCGGCACGCAGGCGGCCAAGGAGGCCGGCAACATGGTCGACCTCGACAGCAACCCGACCAAGCTGATCGAGATCGTCGA
>DAORHX010000214.1:0-6430 GCA_035438245.1 Rubrivivax sp. | reverse complement strand
GCGATGTCGCTGGTGATCAGGTCGCCGGCGATCGGGATCACCGCGGTGTGGCGGATCGCGCCGTCGGTGAAGATCGCCACGTCGGTGGTGCCGGCGCCGATGTCGACCAGCGCCACGCCCAGGTCGCGCTCGTCGGCACTGAGCACGCCGGCACTCGACGCGCTCGGGTTCAGCACCAACCGCTCCACTTCCAGGCCGCAGCGGCGCACGCACTTCAGGATGTTCTCGGCGGCACTTTGAGCGCCGGTGACGATGTGCACCTTGACCTCGAGCCGGCTGCCGCTCATGCCCACCGGCTCCTTGACCTCGTGGCCGTCGATGACGAATTCCTGCGGCTCGACCAGCAGCAGCCGCTGGTCGTTCGGGATGTTGATGGCCTTGGCGGTTTCCACCACCCGCGCCACGTCCACCGGCGTGACCTCGCGGTTGTCGCGCACGATGACCATGCCGGTGGAGTTCTGGCCGCGGATGTGGCTGCCGGTGATGCCGGTGTAGACGCTGGCGATCTTGCAGGCGGCCATCATCTCGGCTTCCTTCAGCGCCTCCTGGATGCTGTGCACGGTGGCGTCGATGTTGACGACCACGCCGCGCTTCAGCCCGTGTGCCGGCGCCACGCCGAGGCCCGCGACACGCAGCTCGCCACTGGCCAGCACCTCGGCGACGACCACCATCACCTTCGCGGTGCCGATGTCCAGGCCGACGACCAGGTCCTTGTTCTCTTTGGCCATGGGCTGCCCTATCTAGGTTTCTTCGCGGCCGCAGCGGCCGGCACGAGGGTGGTGGTGATGCCGCGCAGCCGCACCGCATAGCCGTCGGCATGGCGCAGGTCGGCGTGTTCGAGGTCGCGCTGGAAGTGGCCGGTGACCTGGCCCAGCGTGCGCAGGAAGCGTTCGCTGCGCGCCACGAGCTCGTCCTCGCTGCCGCGGCCCAGCTGCACGGTCGCGCCGGTGTCCAGCTCCAGCCGCCACGAGCCGCGGCCCGACTGCTGCAGCGACACCGGCTCCATCCGGTAGGCCGCGAACAGCGGCACCAGCCGCCGGTACAGCGCCAGCATCTGCGCCGAGCTGCCGGCCGGCCCGCTGAACTCGGGCAGGCCGTCGTCCTCGACGTCGCCGAGGTTGGCCTCGAAGACCTCGCCTTGTTCGTTGACCAGCCGCTGCTCGCCATCCTCGCCCTGCCACAGCGCCGCCGGGCGATGTTCCACCAGGTGCACCGCCAGCCGGTCGGGCCAGACACGGCGCAGCTGCGCCTGGCGCACCCAGGGGACGGATTCGAAGGCGGCGCGCGCCCTGTCCAGGTCGATGGAGACGAAGTTGCCGCTCAGCCTGGGCGCGGCGTTGGCGCGGATCGTCGCCACGCTGTTGCGCTGCAGCTCGCCTTCGAGCTGGATGACGCGGATGTTCAGCCACGGCGCGCGCATCACCCACAGCAGCGCGGCCACCGCCAGCCCGAGGCCGGCCAGCACGAACAGCGCACTCGCGGCGCCGTTCATCAGGCGCACGTCGAAGGGCAGGCTGTGCTCGGCGGCCATCGTTTCAGGCCTTGGCGCGCGGCGCGGCGTCCAGCGCCGCGTCGGCCAGCAGTCGCAGGCACAGCTGCTCGTAGCCGATGCCGGCGGCGCGCGCCGACATCGGCACCAGCGAATGCCCGGTCATGCCGGGCGAGGTGTTCATCTCGAGCAGGAAGAACTTGCCGTCGCTGGCGCGGCGCATCAGGTCGGCACGGCCCCAGCCGCGGCAGCCCAGCGTCCGGTACGCCGCCACCGTCAGGCGCTGCACCTCGGCTTCCTCGGCCGGCGGCAGGCCGCTCGGGCAGTGGTAGCCGGTGTCGTCGGAGAAGTACTTGTGCTGGTAGTCGTAGTTGCCGTCCGGTGCGGCGATGCGGATCACCGGCAGCGCGCGTGCGTCGGCGCCCTGGCCCAGCACCGGGCAGGTCAGCTCGCTGCCGTCGATGAATTCCTCGCACAGCACGTCCGCGTCGTACTGCGTGGCCAGCGCCACCGCGTCCTGCATCTGCGAATAGCCGAGCACCTTGGTGATGCCGATCGACGAGCCCTCGCGCGGCGGCTTGACGATCAGCGGCAGGCCGATGCGGTCCGGCACCTCGCGGATGCGCTCGCGCTGCAGCTCGTCCTGCGCCAGCCGCACCCAGCGCGGCGTCGGCAGGCCCTCGGCCAGCCAGACGCGCTTGGTCATCACCTTGTCCATGCAGATCGCGCTGGCCATCACGCCGGACCCGGTGTACGGCAGGCCCAGCAGTTCGAGCGCGCCCTGCACCGTGCCGTCCTCGCCGTGGCGGCCGTGCAGCGCGATGAAGACACGCTGGAAACGTTCGCTCTTCAGCTCGGCCAGGTCGGTGTGCGCCGGGTCGAAGGCGCTGGCGTCGACGCCCGACGACAGCAGCGCGTTGAGCACGCCGTTGCCCGACATCAGCGAGACCTCGCGCTCGGCCGAATCGCCCCCCATCAGCACCGCGACCTTGCCCATCGCCTTGGCAGCAGCGTTCATGCCACGCCCTCCAGCCGGTCCTTCAGCTTCTGCGGCGCGCCGCCGATCGAGCCGGCGCCCATGGCGATGACGACGTCGCCGTCGCGCACCTGCTCGGCCAGCGCCTCGACCAGTTCGGGCACGTCGTCGACGAAGATCGGGTCGACCTTGCCGGCGACGCGCAGCGCGCGCGCCAGCGCGCGGCCGTCGGCGGCGACGATCGGCGCCTCGCCGGCGGCATAGACCTCGGTCAGCAGCACCGCGTCGGCGCTGCCCATGACCTTGACGAAGTCCTCGAAGCAGTCGCGCGTGCGCGTGTAGCGGTGCGGCTGGAAGGCCAGCACGATGCGCCGGCCGGGGAAGGCGCCGCGCGCCGCGGCCAGCACCGCCGCCATCTCCACCGGGTGGTGGCCGTAGTCGTCGACCAGCGTGACCTGCCCGCCGCCGGGCGCCGGCAGCTCGCCCCAGCGCTGGAAGCGCCGGCCGACGCCGCTGAACCCGGCCAGCGCATCGACCATCGGCGCATCGGGCAGCTCCAGCTCGGTGGCCACCGCCAGCGCGGCCAGCGCGTTGCGTACGTTGTGCTCGCCGGGCAGGTTCAGCGTGATCTGCAGGTCGGGCATCGGCGAGCCGTTGCGGCGCTGCGCGGTGAAGCGCATCTGCCCGCCGGGCAGCGCCTGCACGTTCACCGCGCGCACCATCACGCCTTCGTCGAGGCCGTAGGTGACGACCGGGCGCGAGATCATCGGGATGATCGAGCGCACGCCGGGGTCGTCGGCGCAGACGATGGCCGCGCCGTAGAACGGCATGCGGTGCACGAAGTCGACGAAGGCGCCCTTGAGCCGCGCGAAGTCGTGGCCGTAGGTGTCCATGTGGTCGGCGTCGATGTTGGTCACCACCGACAGCACCGGGTTCAGGTTCAGGAACGAGGCGTCGCTCTCGTCGGCCTCGACCACGATGTACTCGCCCGAGCCGAGCCGCGAATTCGCGCCCGCGCTGTGCAGCAGACCGCCGATGACGAAGGTCGGGTCGACACCGGCCTCGGCCAGCACGCTGGTGACCAGCGAGGTGGTCGTCGTCTTGCCGTGCGTGCCGGCGATGGCGATGCCGCGCTTCAGCCGCATCAGCTCGGCCAGCATCACCGCGCGCGGCACCACCGGCACGCGCCGGGCGCGCGCGGCGATGACTTCCGGGTTGTCGCCCCCCACGGCGGTGGACGTGACCACGGCCTCGGCGCCGGCGATGTGCGTCGCATCGTGGCCGGTGAAGACACGGATGCCCAGCGACGCCAGCCGGCGCGAGGTGGCACTGTCGCTCTGGTCGGAGCCGGACACGGTGAAGCCGAGGTTGTGCAGGATCTCGGCGATGCCGCTCATGCCGGCGCCGCCGACGCCGACGAAGTGGATGTGCTTGACGGCGTGTTTCATCGGCGCACCAGCCTTTCGATCTCGTCGGCCACACGTGCGGCCGCCCGCGGTTTTGCGAGTGAGCGCGCCTCCTCGGCCAGCGCCAGCAGCCTGGTGCGATCGATTTCGCGCAGCAGCCGTGCCAGCGCCTGCGCGTTCAGCTGCGTCTGCGGCAGGTGCAGCGCGGCGCCGTGCCGGGCCATGAACTCGGCGTTGTCGCGCTGGTGCGAGGTGGTGCTGACGATCAGCGGCACCAGCACCGCCGCCACGCCGGCCGCGCACAGTTCGCTGACCGTGACCGCGCCGGCGCGGCAGACCACGAGGTCGCAGGCGGCGAGCCGTGCCGCCATGTCGTCGATGAAGGGCAGCACTTCGGCCTCGACGCCGGCTCGGGCGTAGGCCGCCTGCACCGTCTCGAGATGCGCGCTACCGGTCTGGTGCGTGACGCGCGGACGCTCGGCCGGCGGCAGCTCGCTCAAGGCGGCCGGCAGCGTGTCGTTCAGCACCTTGGCGCCGAGGCTGCCGCCGATGACCAGCAGCTGCAGCGGCCCGCTGCGCCCGGCGAAGCGTGCGGCCGGCGTCGGCAGCGCCTCGATCTCGGCGCGCACCGGGTTGCCGGTGACGACCGCGCGCTTCGTGCCGCGCGCCGCCTCGCCGTCGAAGCCGAAGGCCACCCGGTCGGCCACCGGCAGCAGCGCCTTGTTGCTGAGCAGCAGCGCGGCGTCGGCGTTGACCAGCAGCAGCGGCTTGCCGAGCAGCGAGGCCATCAGCCCGCCGGGAAAGCAGACATAGCCGCCCATGCCGAGCACCGCGTCGGCGCTGCGCCGGCGCAGGATGGCCAGGCACTCCCAGAAGGCCTTCAGCAGCCGCAGGCCGCCGGTCAGCGCATGCACCGGCCCCTTGCCGCGCAGGCCGGAGAAGGCGATGGCATCGAGCGGGATCCTCGCCGGCGGCACCAGCCGGTTCTCCATGCCGCTGCGCGTGCCGAGCCAGCTGACGCTCCAGCCGCGCGCCTGCATCTCGCGCGCCACCGCCAGCCCGGGAATCACGTGCCCGCCGGTGCCCGCCGCCATCACGACCAGGTGGCTCATGCGGCGGCCCTCCTGTGCGCCGTGCCGACCGTACCAAGGAAACGAATTCGACCGCTCATGCGCGGCCTCCCCGCATCAGCGCCCTGCTCTCCAGATCGACGCGCAGCACGAAGGCCAGCGCGACCATGTTGATGAGGATCGCCGAGCCGCCGTAGCTCAGCAGCGGCAGCGTCAGCCCCTTGGTCGGCAGCACGCCGAGGTTGACGCCCATGTTGATGAAGGCCTGGCCGCCCATCCAGATGCCGATGCCCTGCACCGCCAGCCCGGCGAAGACGCGGTCCAGCGCCACCGCCTGGCGGCCGATGACGAAGATGCGCCGCGTCAGCCAGAAGAAGGCGACGATGACCGCGGCCACGCCGACGAAGCCCAGCTCCTCGCCGATCACCGCCAGCAGGAAGTCGGTGTGCGCCTCGGGCAGGTAGTGCAGCTTCTCGACGCTGGAGCCGAGCCCCTGGCCGAACAGCTCGCCGCGGCCGAAGGCGATCAGCGAATGCGTCAGCTGGTAGGCCTTGCCCTGCGCATAGTCCGGGTTCCACGGGTCCAGGTAGGCGAAGATGCGCTGCGCGCGCCACGGGCTGAGCACGATCATCAGCGCGAACGCGCCCGCCAGCACCGCGACACCCAGCGCGAACATGCGGCCGTTGACACCGCCCAGGAACAGGATGCCCAGCGCGATCATGGCGATGACGAGGAAGGCGCCCATGTCCGGCTCGGCCAGCAGCAGCAGCCCGATGACGGCCAGCGCCACCGCCATCGGCCACACGGCCTGCATGAAGTTTTCCTTCACGTCCATCTTGCGCACCATGTAGCTGGCGGCATACAGCGCGATGCCGAACTTGGCCAGCTCGCTGGGCTGGAAGTTCATCAGCCCCAGCGGCAGCCAGCGGCGCGCGCCGTTGACCGCCAGCCCGACGCCCGGCACCAGCACCGCCACCAGCAGCAGCAGGCTGGCGACGAAGCACCACGACGCGTACTTCTCCCAGGCGGCCACCGGCACCTGCAGCGCCAGCAGCGCGGCGACGAAACCCAGGCCCAGCGCCATCGTGTGGCGCGCGAGGAAGTGCGTCGGCGCATAGCGCGCGAAGCGCGGGTTGTCGGGCAGCGCGATCGAGGCCGAATAGACCATCACCAGCCCCAGCGCCAGCAGCGCCACGGTGACCCACACCAGCGGGCGGTCGAAGTGCGTCAGCCGCGTATTGCGCTGCGGCGTGATCTGCACCTGGTCGCGCACCGGCAGCGTGTTGCCCTTGCCGCCCGGCCAGGCCTGCGCCAGCCGCGCCATGAAGCCGGGGCGTGCGTCGGCCGTCATGCCACCACCTCGCCGCGCTCGGCCGCGATCTGGCGCACGGCCGCGACGAAGACCTCGGCACGGTGCGCGTAGTTGCGGAACATGTCCAGGCTGGCGCAGGCCGGGCTGAGCAGCAGCGCGTCGCCGGCACGCGCCTGC
>DAORHX010000213.1:0-6474 GCA_035438245.1 Rubrivivax sp. | reverse complement strand
GGCCGCACGCGCCGGCCTGCGCAGCGGCGACCGTGTGCTCGCTGTCGACGGCCGCGCGCTGGCCGACGCGCAGGCCGTGCGCGAGCAGATCCGCCAATCGGTGCGCGGCGATGCGGGCGTGCCGATGCGCTGGCGCATCGAGCGCGACGGCCACGTGCTCGAACTCGACGTGCTGCCGCGCGTGCACGAGGACAACGGCAAACGCATCGGGCGCGTCGACGCCTTCATCGGGCGCCCGGTGGAGACGGTGACCGTGCAGCGCGGCGCGTGGGAAGGGCTGCAACTCGGGGTCGAGCGCACCTGGGAGCTGAGCGTGCTGACGCTGCGCATGCTCGGGCGCATGCTGATCGGCGAGGCCTCGCTGCGCAACCTCAGCGGGCCGCTGACCATCGCCGACTACGCGGGCCAATCGGCGCAGCAGGGCCTGGGCTACTACCTCGGCTTCCTCGCGCTGGTCAGCGTCAGCCTGGGCGTGCTCAACCTGCTGCCGCTGCCGATGCTCGATGGTGGACACCTGATGTATTATCTTTTCGAGGGAGTGACGGGTCGGCCCGTATCCGACCTGTGGCTGGGCCGCCTGCAACGCGGCGGCATCGCCATCCTTCTGGCCCTGATGTCGGTGGCCCTGTTCAACGACGTGGCCCGATTGCTGGGTCTGCACTGAATTCCTCCCACATGCCTTTTGTGTTCCTGTCGCGTGTCGCCACGAGAGTGCTGCGCTGGGTGATCGCCTGCGGCGTGCTCGCGGCGCTGCTGTTCGCGCCGGCGGCGCATGCGGTCGAGCCCTTCGTCATCAAGGACATCCGCATCGAAGGCATCCAGCGCACCGACCCCGGGTCGGTGTTCGGCGCGCTGCCGTTCCGCATCGGTGACACCTACAACGACGAGAAGGGCGCGACGGCACTGCGCGCGCTGTTCGCGACCGGCCTGTTCAAGGACGTGCGCATCGAGATCGAGGAGCAGGTGGTGGTGGTCGTCGTCGACGAGCGCGCGATCATCGCCACCGTGTCCTTCGTCGGGCTGAAGGAGTTCGAGCAGGACCAGCTGCTGAAGTCGTTGCGCGACGCCGGCATCGGCGAAGGGCTGCCGTTCGACCGCGCGTTGATCGACCGCGCCGAGCAGGAGATCAAGCGCCAGTACCTGTCGCGCAGCCTGTACGGTGCCGAGGTCGTGACCACGGTGACGCCGATCGAGCGCAACCGCGTCAACATCACCTTCACGATGGACGAAGGCGACGCGGCGCGCATCCGCGAGATCCGCATCGTCGGCGCGAAGTCGTTCACCGAATCGACCTTGCTCGGCCAGTTCGAAGCCAGTCCCAGCGGCTGGCTCAGCTGGTACACCAAGGGCGACCGCTACTCGCGCGCCAAGCTCAACGCCGACCTGGAGACGCTGCGCGCCTGGTACCTGAACCGCGGCTTCCTCGAGTTCGCGATCGCCTCGACGCAGGTGACGATCTCGCCGGACAAGCAGGACATCTCGATCACCATCACCATCAACGAGGGCCAGGTCTTCACCGTGACCGGCGTGCGGCTGGAAGGCAACTTCCTCGGCCGCGAGGACGAGTTCCGCGCGCTGGTCAGCGTGGTGCCGGGGCGTCCCTATCGCGGCGACGACGTCGCGACCACGGTGCGGCGCTTCGCCGAACTGTTCGCGAACTACGGCTTCGCGTTCGCGCGCGTCGAACCACGGCCCGAGATCGACCGCGAGGCCGCGCGCGTGGCCGTGGTCTTCGTCGCCGACCCGCTGCGGCGCGTCTACGTGCGCCGCATCGACGTCGCCGGCAACACGCGCACGCGCGACGAGGTGATCCGGCGCGAGTTCCGCCAGTTCGAGGCGTCGTGGTACGACGGCGCGAAGATCAGGCTGTCCAAGGAGCGCATCGACCGGCTCGGCTTCTTCAAGGAGGTGTCGGTCGACACCGTCGAGGTGCCGAACGTGCCCGACCAGGTCGACCTGGTGGTCACCGTGGTCGAGAAGCCGACCGGCAACCTGTCGGTCGGCGCCGGCTATTCCAGCGCCGAGCAGCTGACGCTGAGCGCGTCGATCCAGCAGGAGAACGTCTTCGGCTCGGGCCACTTCCTCGGCCTCAGCGTCAACACCGGCAAGACCAACCGCACGCTGGCCATCAACACCGTCGATCCGTACTGGACGGTCGACGGCGTGTCGCGGGCCTTCGACATCTACTATCGCAACTTCAGCCCGCTCAACACCTACGGCGACAACTACCAGATCACCACCTGGGGCGGCGCGGTGCGCTTCGGCGTGCCCTTCACCGAGCAGGACACGGTGTTCTTCGGCGTCGGCTACGAGCAGACGCACATCGCCGACGACGCGTTCCTGCCGAACAGCTACTTCCTGTATCGGCAGGAGTTCGGCCCGACCAGCTATGCGTTCCCGCTCACCGTCGGCTGGTCGCGCGACGCGCGCAACAGCGCCATCATGCCCACCGAGGGCCGCTTCTACCGCGCGAACGGCGAGATCAGCGCGCTCGGCGACCTGCAGTACATCCGCCTGAACCTGCAGGCGCAGCAGTATCTCGAGCTGCCCTACAACCTGACGCTGGGCCTGAACGGCGAGATCGGCTGGGGCTTCGGCCTCGGGTCGCGGCCGTACCCGGTGTTCAAGAACTTCTACAGCGGCGGCCTCGGCTCGGTGCGCGTGTTCCAGCAGAGCTCGCTGGGCGTGATCGACCCGACCGGCGCGTTCGTCGGCGGTACGCGCAAGATGAACGTCAACAGCGAGCTGTACATCCCGGTGCCCGGCATGGGCAACGACAAGAGCTTGCGCTTCTTCTGGTTCGTCGACGTCGGCAACGCCTGGGGCGAGGACCAGGACGTCACCTTCAGCAGCCTGCGCGCATCGACCGGCCTGGGCATCAGCTGGATCTCGCCGATGGGGCCGCTGAAGCTGAGCTACGGCACGCCGATCATGTACCAGGGAACCGATAGAATCCAGCCCTTCCAATTCCAGATCGGGACCAGGTTCTGATGAAGACGATGACGCTGTCCGCCAGGTTGCTCGCTGCCGCGACAGGGTCGGTGCTGCTGATGCTGCCGCTCGGTGCCGCTGCGCAGGAATTGAAGATCGGCTACGTCAACAGCGAGCGTGTGCTGCGCGAGGCGGCGCCGGCCAAGGCGGCGCAGACGCGTCTGGAAGGCGAGTTCGGCAAGCGCGAGAAGGAGCTGGCCGACCAGGGTGCCCGGCTGAAGGCGGCCGCGGAACGGCTCGAGAAGGAAGCGCCGACGCTCGGCGAAAGCGAGCGCGCGCGGCGCCAGCGTGAGCTGGTCGAACAGGACCGCGACATGCAGCGCCGCCGCCGCGAATTCCAGGAGGACCTGACGCAGCGCAAGAACGAAGAGCTGGCCGCCGTGGTCGAGCGTGCCAACCGCGTCATCAAGCAGATCTTCGAGCAGGAGAAGTACGACGTCATCCTGCAGGAGGCGATTTTCGCCGGCCCGCGAGTCGACATCACCGAGAAGGTGATCAAGGCGCTGAACGCCGCGCCGGCGGCACCACGCTGAGCGCATACGGCGCAGCTGCTTGCGCATGTTCGAGGTCCGCAGCGGCGAACTGGTCGCGCAGCTCGGCGGCGAACTGCTGGGCCACGCCGGGTTCGTGCTGCGCGGCATCGCGGCGCTCGACGCCGCCGCTGCCAGCGACATCGCTTTCCTCGCCGACCCGCGCCAGGCGGCGCGGCTGCAGACGTCGGCCGCCGGGTGCGTCATCGTCCGCGCCGAGCTGCGCGACGCGGCCGCCGCCCGGCCGTGCGCGATCGTCACCGACGACCCCTACCTGTACTACGCCAGGCTCACGCAATGGTGGGCCCGGCATGCGCGCGAGCCGCTCGCGCCCGGCGTGCACCCGAGCGCGGTGGTCGAACCCGGGGCACAGCTGCACGCGCAGGCGAGCGTCGGCGCGCTGGCCTACATCGCCGCAGGAGCGCTCATCGGCCGCGGCGCGGTGATCGGGCCGCAGTGCCATGTCGGCGCGCACGCGGTGATCGGCGCGGGCACGCGGCTGGCGGCCCAGGTGGTCGTCGGCGAGCGCTGCCGCATCGGTGCGCGCTGCATCCTGCACGGCGGTGCGGTGATCGGCGCCGACGGCTTCGGCTTTGCGCCGGCGCAGGGGCGCTGGGAGAAGATCGAGCAGCTCGGCGCGGTGGACATCGGCGACGACTGCGAGATCGGCGCCAACTCCTGCGTCGACCGCGGCGCGCTGCGCGACACGGTGCTCGAGCAGGGCGTCAAGCTCGACAACCTGGTGCACATCGCGCACAACTGCGTGATCGGCGCGCACACCGCGATGGCCGCCTGCGTCGGCATCGCCGGCAGCACGCGCATCGGCGCGCATTGCACCTTCGCCGGCCAGGCCGGCGTCGTCGGCCACATCGAGATCTGCGACCACGTGCACGTCGGTGCGGCCTGCGCGATCACCCGTTCGATCACCCGGCCGGGAAGCTACGGCGGCATGTTTCCCTTCGACGAGAATGGCGTCTGGGAGAGGAACGCCGCAACGCTGCGGCAGCTGCACGCGCTGCGCGGCCGCGTGCGCGCGCTGGAAGGCAAGACTTCATGACGATGGACATCCACCAGATCCTCCAACGACTGCCGCACCGCTATCCGATCCTGCTGGTCGACCGCGTGCTCGAGCTCGAGCGCGGCAAGCGCGTGCGCGCGTTGAAGAACGTCAGCGTCAACGAGCCGTTCTTCGAAGGCCACTTCCCGCAGCGGCCGGTGATGCCCGGCGTGCTGATGCTCGAGGCGCTGGCGCAGGCGGCCGCGCTGCTGGCCTTCGAGACGCTGGACCTCAAGCCCGACGACAAGACGGTCTACTACTTCGCCGCGATCGACAATGCTCGCTTCAAGCGGCCGGTCGAGCCTGGCGACCAGCTGATCCTCGACGTCGAGGTGACACGCATGAAGGCGAACATCTGGAAGTTCCAGGGGCGCGCGAGGGTCGGCGAGGACCTGGCGGTCGAAGCCGAGCTGATGCTGGCCATGCGCCGCGTGGACTGAGCCGGCGATGGCCCGCATCCACCCGAGCGCGCTGGTCGACGCACAGGCCGAGCTCGGCGACGATGTCGAGATCGCGGCCTATGCGGTGATCGGCGCCCACGTGCGCATCGGCGAGGGCACGCGCATCGGCGCGCACACGGTGGTCGAAGGCCACACGACGATCGGCCGCGACAACCGCATCTTCCAGTTCGCGTCGATCGGCGGTGCGCCGCAGGACAAGAAGTACGGCGGCGAGCCGACGCGACTGGAGATCGGCGACGGCAACACGATCCGCGAGTTCTGCACGCTGAACACCGGCACCGTGCAGGATGCCGGCGTCACGCGCATCGGCGACGACAACTGGATCATGGCCTACGTGCACGTCGCGCACGACTGCCAGGTCGGCAGCCACACGATCATCGCCAACGCGGTGCAGCTCGGCGGCCACGTGCAGCTCGGCGACTGGGCCTTCCTCGGCGGGCTGTCGGGCGTGCACCAGTTCGTGCGTGTCGGTGCGCACGCGATGACCGGCTTCCAGACGCGGCTGTCGCAAGACCTGCCGCCGTTCGTCACCGCCTCGGGCAACCCGGCCGAGGCGCAGGGCATCAACCAGGAAGGGCTGAAGCGGCGCGGCTTCGATGCGCGGCGCATCGACGTCATCAAGCAGCTGCACCGGCTGCTGTACCGGCGCAGCCTGCGGCTGGACGAGGCGATGCAGCAGATGGCGCTGCTGCGCCAGGAGCAGCCGCAGTCCGAGGCCGACATTGCGCTGATGCTCGACTTCCTTGCCGCGGCCTCGCGCGGCGTGGTGCGCTAGCGCGCCGCATGCAGGCCGATGCGCCGCGCCTGGCGATGGTCGCGGGCGAAGCGTCCGGCGACCTGCTGGCGGCATTGCTGCTCGGCGGCTTGAGGCAGCGCTGGCCCGGCCTGAGCAGCTTCGGCATCGGCGGGCCGCGCATGATCGAGCACGGCTTCGACGCCTGGTGGCCGCAGCACAAGCTCGCCGTGCACGGCTATGCCGACGCGCTGCGCCACTATCCGGAGCTGTCGGGCATGCGCCGGCAGCTGGCCGGGCGGCTGCTGGGCACGCCGCCGTCGGCCTTCATCGGCGTCGACGCACCCGACTTCAACCTGGCGCTGGAACAGCGCCTGAAGCGTGCCGGCATCAAGGCCATCCACTTCGTCTGCCCGTCGATCTGGGCCTGGCGCGGCGGGCGCGTCAAGCGCATCGCGCGCAGCTGCGACCATGTGCTGTGCCTGTTTCCCTTCGAGCCGGAACTGCTGGCGCGCGCCGGCGTCGGCGCCACCTTCGTCGGCCACCCGCTGGCCGACGTGATTCCGCTGGAGGTGCCGCGGGCCGCGAGCCGGCAGTCGCTGGGCCTGGCCGACGGCGACACGGTGGTGGCCGTGCTGCCGGGCAGCCGCGCCGGCGAGATGCGCCAGATCGCGCCGGCCTTCCTGCAGGCCGCGAGCCTGC
>DAORHX010000212.1:0-6476 GCA_035438245.1 Rubrivivax sp. | reverse complement strand
GCGCCGTGCCGAAGCGCGACGAAGTTGGCTGTTTGAATTCGGCGGCTTTGCGCCGCGAGCGGCTGCTGGACCTTCCGGCTTTCGAACCCGCCTGCCTCAGGGCGCGGCGGTTGCGGCGGCGGCGGCCTTGGCCACCTCGGCATTGAAGCCGCGCACACCGTTGAGCACGCCGGCCGTGTAGGCCTCGCGGTCGATCGTCAGCACGTACTCGCCGGAGCTGCGCTGGATGTTGCCCGCGCCGGTGAGCGCGCTCAGCGCCGAGCCCAGCGCATTGGCCGACTGCGGCGTCGTGTCCGCGCTCTTGGCCAGCTCGCCGGCCTTCTCGGTGGTGTTGATCACCTGCTCCTTGGTGGCCACGCCCGGGATGCCGCGCATCATTCGCGACCTGGGCTGCCCCATCCAATGGGCGCTGGCGGCACTGAGGTTCATGCCCGGTGCCACGTTGGCCTCGGCCGAGACCGACTTGTAGCCGCGGCTGCCTTCGGCCCAGGCCTGCGGCGACGCGAAGGTGTAGTGCGGGATGATGAGCGTGGCGTCGGTGAACCTGGACTTGCCGCCGCTCTGGAACTCGGCGAAGGCGCCGCCCGCGAAGCCCGACTTGAAGTGCTGCTCGTCGCTCGGCGCCGCGGTGACGAAGTTATTGCCGCCCTCCGACTTGACGGGCAGCCCCAGCGCGCCGACCTCGGTCTCGCGCTGAGCGGCCTTGACGAAGTCGCGCTCCTTGACTTCGGCGTAGGTCAGCACGGTGTAGCCGGCGGCGCGCAGCTGGCTGACGAAATCGTTCTGCGCGGCCTGCGCCAGTTGCTGCGCATAGGCCTTGTCCAGACCGGCCACGCGGTAGCTGGCCGACGCCTTGGCCGTGTTGTTGCCGGACGAGAAGAAGCCCGACTGCTTGGTGGCCGCGACGCGGCCGTCGGTGATCAGCGTCACATAGGCCGTGGGCACGACAACGGTCTTGTTGGTGTCGAGCAGGTCTTCCGGATTGACCACCACCGTGCTGACCGCCAGCGGCACCGGCGCGGCGGTCTGCGCGGCGGCGGCGCTGGCCAGACCCGCGACAGCCAGGGTGAGCATCAGGCGATTGGGGCGGCGGAACATCGGGCGGACTCCTTGAAGGCTTGTTCTTTGGGGGAGCCATGCTGCCGCAACGCCGCCCCTGGGTGGCGTGCAGGCTTCACGTGCGGGTGCCACCTCGCTGCGCTCGACGTCACGCGGCGCCGATGCGCGTCGATGTCACACTCGCCCGATGGACCCGAGCAGACCCCAGCGCGGCGTGCGCCGCGACATCCTGGCCGGCCTGTCGCTGGCCTCGATGACCATTCCGCAGGTGCTGGGCTACACGCGCATCGCCGGCACGCCGCTGGTCACGGGCCTCTACACCGCGCTGCTGCCGGTGGTGGCCTTTGCCGCCTTCGGCGCGTCGCGCCACATGGTGGTGGCGGCGGATTCGGCCACCGCCGCCATCTTCTCCGGCGGCCTGCGCGGCCTGGCCGAGCCCTACAGCGCCCACTACCTGCAACTGGCCGGCGCGGTGGCGCTGCTGGCCGCGGCGCTGCTGCTGCTGGCGCGGCTGTTCAAGCTCGGCTTCCTCGCCGACTTCCTGTCGCGTACCGTGCTGGTGGGCTTTCTCGCTGGAGTCGGCCTGCAGGTCGGCATCGCCATGCTCGGCGACATGCTGGGCCTGAAGACCGCGGCGCACCTGCCCTGGCAGCAGCTGGCCGAGCTGGCCGCCCAGTGGCCGCCGCAGGGCTGGGATGAGGCCGCCTTGTCGGCCGTGGCGCTGGCCCTGCTGTGGGCCGGCAAGCGCTTCGCGCCGCGGCTGCCGGCGGCGCTGCTGCTGGTGATCGGTGCCATCGCCGCCAGCGCGGCCTTCGGCTTCGAAGCGCGCGGCATCGCGGTGCTCGGCGCGGTGGCCGGCGGCCTGCCGCCGCTGGGGCTGCCCGAGGTGAGCACGCGCGAGCTGCTGGCGCTGCTGCCGGTGGCGGTGTCCTGCGTCATCGTCATCGTCGCGCAGAGTGCGGCCACGGCGCGCAGCTTCGCGCAGCGCCACGGCGAGACGGAAGACTTCAACCGCGACCTGGTCGGCCTGGCCGCGGCCAACGCCGCCGCCGCCTGCAGCGGCGCCTTCGTCGTCAACGGCAGCCCGACGCAGACTGCCACCGCGGAGGCCGTGGGCGCACACAGCCAGCTGGCGCAACTGACCTTTGCCGCGGTGACGCTGCTCGTGCTGCTGTGGCTGACGCCGGCATTGGCGTACCTGCCGCGTTGTGTGCTGGCGACGCTGGTGTTCTCGATCGCGCTGCACATGATCGACCTGCGGAGCTTGAGCGACATCCGCCGCGAAAGCCCCGGCGAATGCGGCCTGGCGCTGCTCACAGCGGCCGCGGTGGTGGGCCTGGGCGTGGAACTCGGCATCCTGCTGGCGATGGGCCTGTCGCTGCTGCGCCATGTGCGCCACAGCTACGCGCCGCACAGCGGCGTGCTGGTGCGCGACGCGGCCGGCGAATGGCAGGTGCTGCCCTGCCGCGAGGCCCGGCTGGCCGAGCCGGGCCTGCTGCTGTACCGCTTCGGCGCCGACCTGTTCTATGCCAACGAGCGCCGCTTTGCCGACGAGCTGCGCGGCCTCGCCGAGCGCGCCGGGCCCGGGCTGCGCGCGCTGGTGGTCGATGCGTCGGCCATCGCCGACCTGGACTATTCGGCGGCGCGCATGCTGCTGGGGCTGATCACCGAGCTGCGCTCGCGCGGCATCAACCTGGTGTTCGGCCGCGCTTCGCCCGGGCTGCAGGCCGACATGCAGCGCCACGGCATCATCGCGGCGCTGGGGCCGCAGCACCTGCATGCTTCACTGCATGCCGCGCTGGCCGATGCCCGGGAGGCGCAAGCATGACGACGACCCCGCCCACCGCCGAAGACCAGCGCCTGGCCGACGCGCGCGAGCGCGATGTGCCGTGGCGGCGCTGGGGGCCGTACGTCAGCGAACGCCAGTGGGGCACGGTGCGCGAGGACTACAGCCCCGACGGCGATGCCTGGGGCTACCTGCCGCACGAGCAGGCGCGCTCGCGCGCCTACCGCTGGGGCGAGGACGGCATCGCCGGCATCTGCGACGAGCAGCAGCACCTATGCTTCGCGCTGACGCTGTGGAACGGCGCCGACCCGATCCTGAAGGAGCGGCTGTTCGGCCTGACGGGCGTCGAGGGCAACCACGGCGAGGACGTGAAGGAGTGCTACTTCCACCTCGACAACCTGCCCAGCCACGCGTACATGAAGTTCCTGTACAAGTACCCGCAGCAGGCCTTCCCCTACGAACAGTTGCTGCAGGAGAACCGGCGCCGCAGCCGGCTGCAGCCCGAGTACGAGCTGCTCGACACCGGCATCTTCGACGACGACCGCTACTTCGATGTCTTCGTCGAATACGCGAAGGCCGGTACCGACGACCTGCTGGTGCGCATCAGCGCGCACAACCGCGGTGCCGACACGGCCACGCTGCACCTGCTGCCGACGCTATGGTTCAGGAACACCTGGTCGTGGACGCCGGGCCATGCGCGGCCGCTGCTGCAGGCCGAGGCGCCGGCGCGGCTGGCCGCCACGCACCCGCTGCTCGAGCCGTACTGGCTGCACTTCGACGCACCCGAGGGCGTGCTGTTCACCGACAACGAAAGCAACCGCGCGCGGCTGTGGGGCCAGCCGAACGAGGGCTTCGCGAAGGACGGCTTCGACGACCATCTGGTGCAGGGCCGCGCCAACGCGGTCAACCCGGCGCAGCGCGGCACCAAGGCGGCGCCGCACTACCGGCGCGAGCTGGCGCCGGGCGAGGCCTGGGTGATCCGCCTGCGCCTCACCGCCGACGGCAAGCTCGCGCAGCCGCTGGGCGCGGACTTCGACGCGCTGTTCGCGCAGCGCATCGAAGAAGCCGACAGCTTCTACCGCCGCATCACACCCTTCGAGATGCCGGACGACCTGCGCAACGTGCAGCGCCAGGCCTTCGCCGGGCTGCTGTGGAGCAAGCAGTACTACCACTACTTCGTCGAACGCTGGCTCGGCGGCGACGCGGCCGGGCCGAAGCCGCCCGCGGCACGCCAGCAGGGCCGCAACCACGGCTGGCGCCACCTGGACGCCGCCGACGTGATGGCCATGCCCGACAAGTGGGAGTACCCGTGGTTCGCGTCCTGGGACATGGCATTCCACTGCGTCGCCTTCGCGTTGATCGACGCCGATTTCGCCAAGCAGCAGCTGACGCTGCTGACGCGCGAGTGGTACATGCACCCGAACGGCCAGATCCCGGCCTACGAATGGAACTTCGGCGACGTCAACCCGCCGGTGCATGCCTGGGCGGCGATCCGCATCTGCCAGATCGAGCAGAAGATGACCGGGCGCATGGACCGGCTGTTCCTGGAGCGCATCTTCCAGAAGCTGCTGATCAACTTCACCTGGTGGGTGAACCGCAAGGACGAAGAAGGCAACAACCTGTTCGAAGGCGGCTTCCTCGGGCTGGACAACGTCAGCGCCTTCGACCGCAGCGCGCAGCTGCCCTCGGGCGGGCGGCTGGAGCAGGCCGACGGCACCAGCTGGATGGCGACCTACTGCCTGAACATGCTGGTCATCGCGCTGGAGCTGGCCAGCGACAACCCGGCCTACGAGGACGTGGCGACCAAGTTCTTCGAGCACTTCGTCTACATCGGCGCGGCCGTCAACCGCGACGGCGAGCACGGCCCCGGGCTGTGGAGCGAGGACCAGGGCTACTACTTCGACCTGCTGAAGCTGCCCGACGGCCGCAGCTGCCGCATCGACGCCGTCACCATCGCCGGGCTGATCCCGCTGTTTGCCATCGCCGTCGGCGACGCGGCATCGTTCCGCGGCTTCAAGGACTTCCGCGAGCGCTTCACCTGGTTCAGGCAGAACCGGCCCGAGCTGCTGGGCAACCTGGCCGACCTCACGCAGCGCGGCGTGCACCAGCGCATCCGGCTGGCGCTGGTCGATGCACACAAGCTGCAGCGCATGCTGGCGCACGTGCTCGACCCGGCCGGGCTGCTGTCGCCGCACGGCGTGCGCTCGGTGTCGCGCCGCCATGCCGAACACCCGTTCGTGCTGCGGCTCGAAGGCCAGGAGTTCAAGCTCGACTACGAGCCGGCCGAATCGCACAGCGCCATGTTCGGCGGCAATTCCAACTGGCGCGGGCCGGTGTGGATGCCGTTGAACTTTTTGCTCATCGAAGCGCTGCAGAAGCACGACTACTTCCTCGGCGATGCCTTCCAGGTGCGCTGCGGCGAAGCCGGCGAGACGGCGTCGATGTGGCAGGTGGCGGCCGACCTGTCGCGGCGGCTGATCGGGCTGTTCACGCGCGGCGCCGACGGCCGCCGCCCGGTGCACGGCCGCTACGAGAAGTTCCAGACCGACCCGCACTGGAAGGACCTGGTCCTGTTCTACGAATACTTCGACGGCGACACCGGCATGGGCCTGGGCGCCAGCCACCAGACCGGCTGGACCGCGCTGGTCGCCAAGCTGATCCAGCAGCATGCCGAGTACACGCTGCAGCACCGCACGCACGAGGTCAAGCCGGTGTTCGGCACCAAGGGGACTGCGCAGCACGCGGGTTGATGGCACAGGCGCAATCCGTGCGTGGCCCCGGCTGAAGGTCGTGCCGATGCGGGGCACGACGCGCGGGGGCTTGCCTAGAATCCCGCCATGCCGGTGGTGTTCCGCTACAAGGGTTTCCGCTTCTTCTTCTACTCCAACGAGGGCAATCCTCGCGAGGCAGTGCACGTGCACGTACGCGCCGGCGGCAATGAGGCCAAACTCTGGCTCGATCCTCAGGTGCGGGTCGCCACCAGCTATGGCTTTGACGCCGGCATGCTGCGCGAATTGGTGGAGGTGGCGCGAAACAATCGAGAGTTGATCGAAAGGGCGTGGCATGACTACTTCAGCTAAGGCGGTGCGCTTCGACAACGACAGCATGTGGGTCCACCTGGACGATGGGCGCATCGTGGCTGTTCCTCTGGCATGGTTCCCCCGGTTGCTCGCCGCCACGCCCGAGCAGCGCGTGCAGTTCGAACTCAGCCCGCGCGGCATTCACTGGGAAGCGCTGGACGAAGACATCTCGATCGATGGGCTGCTGGCCGGCCATGGCGATCTGACCCACGGGCGCCTCGTGACTCCGGCTTGACCTGGCCGCTGCGGCCGAGGGCAGCGCGAGCCGAGGACGACGGGGAAGCGAATCCTTCCATGTCCTGCGCCCAGTCTGTCGACCGGGCTCCCCCTTCACTTCCAGGATTCGCTTCCCCGCCATCCTCGGCGGGGTCATCGTGGTGCCGCTCGGCGCGCCGCAGAACAGCCGGCTCCCGACGGCTGCGCAGTTTTCTGCGGCGCCAAGCACCCAGGCCGCTCAGGGCCGCGGGCGGGCCGCTGCCAGGGCGCCTATGCGATGCCGAGAAGCGCAGGGCTCGTGGCCCGCGCGCGCAGCGCGCCTCGTGCTCTGTCTC
>DAORHX010000211.1:0-6495 GCA_035438245.1 Rubrivivax sp. | reverse complement strand
CGCGACGGCGAGTCGCTGCGCGTGGGCGAGCACACGACGCTGCGCGCGACGGCCGCCGGCTGGCTGCTGGAACAGGAGCGCACGCTGATCGGCGACGCCGGCGCGCTGCCCGGCGTCGAATGGCTCGCGCCGTCGAGCGGATTTCTGCAGCGCTGCCGCAGCGGCTGAACGGGTCGCTTCGTTCAGCCGGGCGGCGGCTCGCGCCACTGCCCGTCGATCAGCAGCTGGTGCGGCCTGAACTGCGCCTTGTAGGCCATCTTCGGGCTGCGCTCGATCCAGTACCCGAGGTAGACGTGGCGCAGCTTCAGGGCCTTGGTCTGCTCGATCTGCCACAGCACGCTGTAGGTGCCGTAGCTCGCCGCGGCGTCGGGCTCGTAGAAGGTGTAGACGGCGGAGATGCCGTCGTTCAGCACGTCCAGGATCGACACCATCTTCAGCTTGCCCAGGCTGCCATCGGCGGTCGGCTCACGGAACTCGACCAGCCGCGAGTTGACTCGGCTTTGCAGCAGGAACTGCGTGTACTGGTCGACGCTGTCATGGTCCATGCCGCCGCCGCTGTGGCGCCCGGCCTGGTAGCGCAGGTATAGCTGGTAGTGCTCGGGCACGAAACACAGCCGCAGCACGCGCGCCTTCAGGTTCGCATGCGCCTTGCGCGCGCGGCGCTGGCTGCGCGACGCTTCGAACCCCGCCACCGGCACGCGCAGCGGCACGCAGGCCCGGCAGCCGTCGCAGTACGGCCGGTAGGTGAACATGCCGCTGCGCCGGAAGCCGTTGGCCACCAGCCCCGAATAGACGTCGGCATTGATCAGATGGCTGGGCGTGGCCACCTGCGAGCGCGCCTGCCGGTCCGCCAGGTAGCTGCACGGGTAGGGCGCCGTCGCATAGAACTGCAACGACGAAAGCGGTAGTTCCTTCGGGTGCGTCACGCGTCGTCCGTGCGGGGGGTGCGCTGCAGCGCTTCGAGTTGCCGCCACATGCAACGATCATAGGTCCAATCGGCGATATCGGGCTCCCCCGACACGCGGGCCACGTGCTGCTCGAAGCGGCTGCGCGGCAGCTCGTGCGCGCCCAGCGAGCTCAGGTGCGCGGTGTTCTGCTGGCAGTCGATCAGCGCCACGCCGTGCGTGCGGCAGAAGGCGACCAGTGCCGCCAGCGCGATCTTCGACGCATCGGTGGCCCACGCGAACATCGATTCGCCGAACACCATGCGGCCGATGGCGACGACGTACAGCCCGCCGACCAGACGCCCGCCGACCCAGGTCTCGACGCTGTGCACGCGGCCTCGGGCGTGCCAGGCGGTGTAGGCGGCGACCATCGCCGGCACGATCCACGTGCCGGCCTGGCCGGCGCGCGGCGTGTGCGCGCAGGCGTCGATGACCTGCGCGAAGTCGCTGTCGATGCGCACTTCGCAGGCCGGGTCGGCGACGAAGCGGCGCAGCGTCCTGGCCAGGCTGCGCGCGACCTTGAACTGCGCCACCGGCAGCACCATGCGCGGGTCCGGGCTCCACCACAGCACCGGCTGGCCGCGGCTGAACCACGGAAAGACGCCGTGCCGGTAAGCCTCTTCCAGCCGCTGCGGCGTCAGGCTGCCGCCGGCGGCCAGCAGGCCCGGCGCGTCGCTGTCCGGCCCCAGCGCGCTGCAGCTCGGCGGCAGCGCGTCGTCGTCGTCGATCCAGTTCAGCAGCTGCATGGCTCGCACTATGGCAGCGTCGGCGGGCCTGCGTGCGGCTGCCGGAAACTACTTGACATCTAAAGTATTGAGGACCACACTGCCGGCGCATTCGGGGCTGTCGAGGGCTGTGCGGCATGAAGATCGTCTGCATCGGGGGTGGGCCCGCGGGGCTGTATTTCGCTGTGCTGATGAAGCAGCTCGACCCCAGCCACGACATCACCGTGGTCGAGCGCAACAAGCCCTACGACACCTTCGGCTGGGGCGTGGTGTTCTCCGACCAGACGATGGACAACATGCGCCAGTGGGACCCGGCCACCGCGGCCGAGATCGAGCAGGCCTTCAACCACTGGGACGACATCGAGCTGAAGTTCAAGGGCCGCACCGTGCGCTCGGGCGGCCACGGCTTCGTCGGCATCGGGCGCAAGAAGCTGCTCAACATCCTGCAATCGCGCTGCGAGGCGCTGGGCGTGACGCTGCAGTTCGAGACCGAGGTCGATTCCGACGCCGACTTCGCCGACGCCGACCTGATCATCGCCAGCGACGGCATCAACTCGAAGGTGCGCAACAAGTACGCGCAGGTCTTCAGGCCCGACATCGTCACCCGCCCCAACCGCTACATCTGGCTGGGCACCAACCGCTTGTACGACGCCTTCACCTTCACCTTCGAGAAGACCGAACACGGCTGGTTCCAGGCGCACATCTACAAGTTCGACGAGAACACCACCACCTACATCGTCGAGACGCCGGAACACGTGTGGCAGGCGCACGGCCTCGACCAGGCCAACATGGACGAGTCGATCGCCTTCTGCGAGAAGCTGTTCGCCGACGACCTGCAGGGCCACAAGCTGATGACCAACGCGCGCCACCTGCGCGGCTCGGCGTGGCTGAACTTCCAGCGCGTGAGCTGCGAGCAGTGGTCGCACTTCAACGGCCGCGCCCATGTGGTACTGATGGGCGACGCGGTGCACACCGCGCACTTCGCCATCGGCTCGGGCACCAAGCTGGCGATCGAGGACGCGATCGAGCTGACGCGCCAGTTCAAGGAGCTGGGGCAGGACGCGGCGCACATCCCGCAGGTGCTGCAGCGCTACCAGGAACTGCGCCGCATCGACGTGCTGCGGCTGCAGAACGCCGCCTGGAACGCGATGGAATGGTTCGAGGTGGTCGGCGAGCGCTACGCCGACCAGCTGCCGCCCGAGCAGTTCATGTACTCGATGCTGACGCGCAGCCAGCGCATCAGCCACGAGAACCTGCGGCTGCGCGACGCGGCCTGGCTGGGCGGCTTCGAGCGCTGGTTCGCCGCACGTGCCGGCATGCAGCTGGCGCCGCACGAAGCCGCGCCGCCGCCGATGTTCACGCCCTACACGGTGCGCGGCATCACGTTGAAGAACCGCGTCGTCGTCTCGCCGATGGCGCAGTATTCCTGCGTCGACGGCCTGCCCGCCGACTACCACCTGGTGCACCTGGGCGCGCGCGCGATGGGCGGCGCTGCGCTGGTGATGGTGGAGATGACCTGCCCGACGCCGGATGCGCGCATCACCCCCGGCTGCCCCGGCCTGTGGAGCACGGCGCAGCGCGACGGCTTCAAGCGCATCGTCGAGCACGTGCACGCCATCTCCGACGCCAAGATCGGCCTGCAGCTCGGCCATGCCGGTCCCAAGGGTTCGACCAACGCACCTTGGGACGCGAGCGGTGCCGATCGCCCGCTGCCGACAGGCAACTGGCCGCTGATCGCGGCGTCGGCGCTGCCCTACCTCGAGGGCGGCGACCTCCCGCGCGCAATGACCCGCGCCGACATGGACCGCGTGCGCGACGATTTCTGCAACGCAACGCGCTACGCCGCCGAGGCCGGCTTCGACTGGCTGGAGCTGCACTGCGCGCACGGCTACCTGCTGTCGAGCTTCATCTCGCCGCTGACCAACCGGCGAAGCGACGAGTACGGCGGCAGCCTGGCCCACCGGCTGCGCTTCCCGCTGGAAGTCTTTGCCGCGATGCGCGAGGTCTGGCCGCAGCAGCTACCGATGTCGGTGCGCATCTCGGCGCACGACTGGGTCGACGGCGGCACGATGCCACCGGACGCGGTGGAGATCGCACGTGCCTTCCGCGAAGCCGGCGCCGACATGATCGACTGCTCGTCGGGCCAGGTCAGCGCGGCGCAGAAGCCGAGCTACGGCCGCATGTACCAGACGCCGTTCGCCGACCGCATCCGCAACGAAGCCGGCATCGCGACGATCGCGGTGGGCGCGATCAGCGAGGCCGATCACGTCAACAGCATCATCGCCGCCGGCCGCGCCGACCTGTGCGCGGTCGCGCGCCCGCATCTGGCGAATCCGGCGTGGACGCTGACCGAAGCCGCCAAGATCGGCTGGACCTCGATCGGCTGGCCGAAGCAGTACCTGTCGGGCAAGACGCAGATGGAGACGCTGTTCGCGCGCGAGAAGGCATTGCAGGTGCCATCGACCTACAAGGAGCCGGCTTGAAGCGCGCCGCCAGACACGAAGTCGCCCCGCTGCTCGACGACCAGGCGATCGGCCTGGAGGCGCGCAGCGCCAGCGACGACCATCTGTCGCTGCGGCTGTGGCTGCGCCTGCTGGCCTGCAGCACCGACATCGAGACGGAGATCCGCAAGCGGCTGCGCGCGCAGGCCGGCATGACGCTGGCGCGCTTCGACTACCTGGCGCAACTGCACCGCCACCCCGAGGGCCTGCGCATGAGCGCGCTGTCGCGCTACATGATGGTCACCGGCGGCAACGTCACCGGGCTGACCGACGAGCTCGAGAAGAGCGGCATGGTGCAGCGCGAGAGCGAGCCCGGCGATCGGCGCTCGGTCCGCGTCGCGCTGACGCCGAAGGGCCGCAAGGTCTTCGAGAAGATCGCCCGCGAGCACGAGCGCTGGGTGATCGAACTGTTCGGCGGACTGGCCGAGGCCGAGCGCCATCAGCTCCACGACCTGCTCGGTCGGCTGCGCGTGCGGCTGCCCGGGCGCCACCCCCCCACCCAGGAGACGACATCGCCATGAGCACCGACCCCTCGCTGCTGGCCGGCAACCGCCGGCCCCAAGCCGGCTACCGCGCCGAACATTTCCTGTGGGACGTGCAAGGCGGCATCGGCACGATCACGCTGAACCGGCCCGAGCGCAAGAACCCGCTGACCTTCGCCTCCTATGCCGAGCTGCGCGACCTGTTCGGCCGGCTGCGCCATGCCGACGACGTCAAGGTGGTCGTGATCCATGGCGCCGGCGGCAACTTCTGCTCGGGCGGCGACGTGCACGAGATCATCGGCCCGCTGATCGAGCTGAAGGCGCCCGAGCTGCTGATGTTCACGCGCATGACCGGCGACCTGGTCAAGGCGATGCGCCACTGCCCGCAGCCGATCGTCGCCGCGATCGACGGCGTCTGCGCCGGCGCCGGCGCGATCGTGGCGATGGCCTCGGACCTGCGCCTGGGCACGGCGCGCAGCAAGGTGGCGTTCCTGTTCAACCGTGTCGGCCTGGCCGGCTGCGACATGGGTGCGTGCAACATCCTGCCGCGCATCGTCGGCCACGGCCGCGCGTCGGAGCTGCTCTACACCGGCCGTGCGCTCGGCGGCGAGGAGGCCGCCGCGTGGGGCTTCTTCAACCGGCTGTGCGTGCCCGAGACGGTGCTCGACGACGCGCGCGCGCTGGCGGGCGAACTGGCGGCCGGGCCGACCTTCGCCAACGGCATCACCAAGAGCATGCTGCATCACGAATGGGCCATGGACATCGACCAGGCGATCGAGGCCGAGGCGCAGGCACAGGCGATCTGCATGCTGACCGAGGACTTCGGCCGCGCCTACCGCGCGTTCGCCGCCAAGCACAAGCCGGTGTTCGAAGGCAATTGAGGCCGCGATGAGCGACACCCGCTACCTCGACTGGCCGTTCTTCGAGCCGCGCCATGCGCAGATGCAGCGCGAACTCGACGCCTGGGCACACGAGCACATCCCGCAGCAGCCGCACGGCGATGTCGACGCCGAATGTCGCGCACTGGTGACGGCGCTCGGCGACGGCGGCTGGCTGCGCCACGCCGTCGCCGGCACGGCCTGCGGCGGCGCCGGCGAGGCCATCGACACCCGAGCGCTGTGCCTGCTGCGCGAGACGCTGGCCCGGCATTCGGGGCTGGCGGACTTCGCCTTCGCGATGCAGGGCCTGGGCTCCGGTGCCATCTCGCTGCACGGCAGCGATGCACAGAAGCAGCGCTACCTGACGCGTGTTGCCGCCGGCCAGGCCATCGCCGCCTTCGCGCTGTCCGAGCCCGAGGCCGGCTCGGATGTCGCGGCGCTGCGCTGCGCGGCGCGCGTCGATGGCGACCACGCGGTGCTCGACGGCGAGAAGACGTGGATCTCCAACGGCGGCATCGCCGACTTCTACGTCGTGTTCGTGCGCACCGGCGAGGCCGCCGGCGCGCGCGGCATCTCGGCTTTCATCGTCGATGCCGGCACGCCCGGCTTCGAGGTGGCCGAGCGCATCGACGTCATCGCGCCGCACCCGCTGGGGCGGCTGCGCTTCAGCCATTGCCGCATCCCGCTGACGCAGCGCATCGGCGACGCCGCCCAGGGCTTCAAGATCGCGATGCGCACGCTCGACGTGTTCCGCACCTCGGTGGCGGCGGCCGCGCTGGGCATGGCGCGGCGCGCGCTCGACGAAGCGCTGCGGCGCACGGTGTCGCGGCGCATGTTCGGGCAGCGGCTGGCCGACTTCCAGCTGACGCAGGCCAGGCTGGCGCAGATGGCGACGACGATCGACAGCGCGGCGCTGCTGACCTACCGCGCCGCCTGGATGCGCGACCAGGGCCACAACGTCACGC
>DAORHX010000210.1:0-6523 GCA_035438245.1 Rubrivivax sp. | reverse complement strand
CGGCCGGTGCGCAAGTGCCAGCGCCGCGGCCGCCGGCACGGTGGCAGCACCGGCTTGGCCGGCGCGTGCATCGGCAGCGCATCTTGTGGCAAGGGCTTGCGCCGCGGCGCAGTGGCAGCGACGAGGAGTGGGTGCAGCGAGAACATGGTGACCTCCGTGCGTGCCGCAACAGCGGCATGGAGGACAGTCTGCAAGCGCGCGGTATCGGCGGCATGTCGCGCTGCCGCGGCTTTGTATCGATCGGGTACGGGCGTGCCGCAGTCAGCGCACCGCAGCGCCACGCGCCTTGCCCAGGCACTGCTGCATCAGCGCATGCAGCGCCTCGGCATCGACCGGCTTGCGCAGCACGCCGCACACGCCGTGGCGCTGCGCCTCGGCGCTGTCGACGGCCTCGGCATTGCCGGTGTACAGCAGCACCGGCAGCCCCGGACGCGCTCTGGCAGCGCGTTGCGCCAGCTGCAGCCCGCTGAGATGCGGCATGGTCTGGTCGGTGATCAGCAGGTCCAGCGGCTGCTGCGGCTGCTCCAGCCAGGCCAGCGCCTGGCGCGGGTCGCGCTGCAGCACCACCTCGAGGCCCCAGCCGTCGAGCAGCTCGGCCATGAAGTCGCCGACCATGGCCTCGTCGTCGACGACCATCACGCGCCCGGTCAGCGGCTGGCCGGCCGGCGCCGGCAGCGCGGCCTCGGGTTCGGCCGGGGCGGCGCCGCGCGCCGGCGGCAGCAGCACGCGGAACACCGAGCCGGCCTGCACCGCGGTCTCGACGATCACATGGCCGCCATGGTCGTGCACGATGCCGTGCACCATCGCCAGGCCCATGCCCGAGCCGCGGCCGACCTCCTTGGTCGAGAAGAACGGTTCGAACATGCGCTCCAGCGTGCCGGGCTCGATGCCGCTGCCGTTGTCGGCCACGCTCAGCTCGACCCAGCGCGCGGCGGGCAGCTGCGCGCGGCACGAGGCGCAGGTGAAGGCACAGCCCGCCTCGCGCAGCCGCACCTTGATCAGCCCCGCTTCGCCGATGGCGTCGCGCGAATTGAGGCACAGGTTGAACAGCACCTGCTCGAGCTGCACCGCGTCGGCCTCCACGCACAGGCCGACGTCGTCGCCGGGCAGCACGCTGTTCACCGCCACCGAGGTCGGCAGCGTCGAGCGCAGCAGCTGCAGCGTCTGCTGCACCAGCGGCGCCAGCGGCAGCACGCGGCGCTCGCCGCGCTGGCGCCGCGCGAAGGCCAGCATCTGCGCGATCAGCTCGCGCGCGCGCTGCGCCGCAAGCGCCGCCTTGTCGAGCTGGCGCTGCAGCCGCTCGTCGCCGAGCGCGCCGGCGCGCTCCTGGCCGAGCACCAGGTAGCCGATGACGCTGGTCAGGATGTTGTTGAAATCGTGCGCGATGCCGCCGGTGAGCTGGCCGATGGCCTCCATCTTCTGCGCCTGGCGCAGCTGCGCTTCGAGCTGCTCGCGCTGCGCTTCGGCGGCGCGGCGCTCGGTGATGTCGCGCGCGATCGCCAGCACGTGCGGCACGCCCAGGTGCATGATCGGCAGGTAGCGCAGCTCGACCTCGAAGCTCTCGCCGTTCTTGCGCAGCGCCGTCGTCTCGAGCACGCGCTCCTGGCCGGCCAGCGCGGCGCGGATGCAGCTGCGGCGCTGCTCGGCCGCCTCGGGTGGCAGGCGTTCGTCGATGCCGGTGCCGACCACCTCGTCGCGCGTGAAGCCGTACATGCGCGTGTAGGTGGGGTTGACATCGACGAAGCGGATCCGATCGTCCCACAGCACCAGCGAGTCGGTCGAGCCTTCGAAGATGGCGCGGTACTGCTGCTCGCGCATGGCCAGCGCGTCGGCCGCGGCGCGCTTCTCGGTGATGTCGCGCACGATCGCCAGCACATGCGCCTCGCCCTGGTGCTGGAACGGAATGGCGTGCACCTCGATGCGCAGCCGCTCGCCGCTCTTGCGCAGCGCCTCCAGCTCGGCGCTGCAGGCTTCGCCGGCCAGCGCGCGCCGCACCAGCTCGCGGCGCGGAGCGATGTAGGCGTCGGGGTACTTGGGCACGTCGTAGCCGCGGCCGACGACCTCGTCGCGCGTCCAGCCGAAGATGCGCTCGTAGGCGCGGTTGATGTCGACGCGCTGGTAGCGGCTGTTCCACAGCACCAGCGCGTCGACCGAGGCGTTGAAGATCTCGCGGTACTGCTGCTCGCTGTCGCGCAGCCGCGCCTCGGCGGCGCGGCGCTCGGTGATGTCGCGCGCCGCGTACAGCACGTGCGGCTGGCCGCGGTAGGCCACCGGCACGCCGCGCACCTCGGCGTTGAAGCGCGTGCCGTCCTTGCGCGTGGCCTGCACCTCGAAGCGCAGCATCTCGCCGGCGAGCGCGCGCTCGTGCTGCTGACGGTATTCGCGCTGCAGCAGCGCGTCCGGCTGCGTCAGCGGCCCGTCCGCACCGAGCACCTCGTCGCGGCCGTAGCCACTCAAGGCGAGGTAGGCGGGGTTGACCTCGACCGCGCGGTGCTCGGCGTCGCGCAGCAGCAGCGCATCGGCCGAGGCGTTGAAGATCGCGCGGTACTGCTCCTCGCTGTCGCGCAGCGCCTGCTCGGTCCGCTTGCGCTCGGTGATGTCGCGGCCCACCGCCAGCACGTGCGGCTCGCCGGCGTAGCGGATCGGCAGGTAGCGCAGCTCGAGGTCGAAGCGGCGGCCGTCGCGGCGCACGCCGTAGGTCTCGATCGACCCTTCCTGGCCGGCGAGCGCAGCGCGGATCAGCTCGACGCGCATGGCCTGCGCCGGCGCATCGAGGTTGTCCGGGAAGGACATGCCGCTGGCTTCGTCACGCGAGTAGCCGAACAGCCGCGTGTACGCGGGGTTGGTGTCGATCTTTTGCATCTCGCTGTTCCACACCGCCAGCGAGTCGGCACTGCCGTCGAAGATGACCCGATACTGCTCCTCGCGCGCGCGCAGCGCGGCCAGCGCGGCGTTGCGCTCGGTGATGTCGCGCGCCACCGACAGCGCGTAGTCCACGCCGCCGAAACGCACCGGGATGTAGCGCACCTCGACCTCGAAGCGCCGCCCGTCCTTGGACGGCACCACGGTCTCGATGCGGCCTTCGCGGCCGGCCAGCGCGGCGCGGATCAGCGCGATGCGCTGCTCGACCTCGGGCTCGCCGTCGCGATCGGCCAGGCGCTGGCCGACCACCTCGTCGCGCGTCCAGCCGCTGATGCGCGTGAACGCGCGGTTGACGTCGACCACACGCAACTCGCCGTCCCACAGGCCCATCGCGTCGGCGCTGCTGTCGAACAGCGCGCGGTACTGCTGCTCGCTCGCCTGCAGCGCGGCCAGCGCGGTCTTGTGCTCGGTGATGTCGCGCGTGAAGGCCAGGATGTGGCGCCGGCCGTCGATCTGCACCGGCTTCAGCCGCACCTCGTCCCAGTGCAGCGCGCCGCTCTTGTGGCGGCTGTGCCATTCGAACGGGGGGCAGCGCCCCAGCCGGGCCAGCTGCAGGTAGTGCAGCGCACGCTCGACGGTGTAGGGCGGCTCGTTGGCGCCGAGGTCGGTCGCCGACAGCCGTATCAGCTCGTCGCGCGTGTAGCCGTAGGTGGCGCAGGCCTTCGGGTTGGCGTCGACGATGGTGCCGCTGTCCCAGTCGTGGATGAGGATCGTGTCCTCGGCGGCTTCGAAGATGCTGCGGTAGCTGGCCTCCGAGCGCCGCAAGGCCTCGGTGGCGCGCATGCGCTCGATCTCTGCCGCGGCACGCACCGCGAAGATCTGCAGCACCGACTCGATGCGCTGCACGTGCAGCAGCGGTGCACGCGAGGCGATGGCCACCGTGCCCAGCGCCGCGCCGTCCTGGCCGGTGAGCGGGCAGCCGGCGTAGCTGACGACGCCCTGGGCCATCGCGTCGGTGTCTTCGGGAAAGTGCTCGAGCAGGCGGTCCGCATAGACGCGAAAGCGCTGGCCGAGCACGGTCTCGCAGGGCGTGCCCTGGATCGGGGTGCGCACGTCCTGCAGCATCTGCTGGTCGCATTGCATCGCCAGCACGCGCAGCGCCTGCGGCTCGCCGCTGTCGTAGCGCGAGATGAAGGCCACTTCCACGCGCAGGATGGCGGCCAGCAGGCGCACCAGCTCGACGAAGACCGAGTCGCCGCGGGTGCTGGACACCGCCAGCGCGGCGGCGCGCAGCGCTTCGTCGACACGGTTGCGCTCGATCTCGGCGACCATGCGGCCGGCGAAGATCTTCAGCAGCGCCTCGGCCAGCGTGGCGTCGGCGATCGGCCGGCGGTCCATCGCCACCAGCAGGCCCAGCGCATTGCCGGCACTGTCGAACAGCGGGAACGCCGCATAGGAATCCATGCCCTTGACGGCGAAGATCGTGCCGGGCTGGAACTCCGCCGCGACGCCGCTGCACACATGGCGGAAGGCGCGGCCGACCACCTGCGCGCACGGCGTGCCTTCGAGCACGTAGTCGAAGTTCTGCAGCGGCCGCTCGTCCAGCACCGCCGCCAGCGTGCGCATCTGCCGGTGCGTCTCGTCGCTGAACACGGCGACGAAGACGCAGGCCGCGCGCAGCGTGTCGGCCAGTTCGCGCACCAGGTCGGCGAACAGCGTCGGCCCGGCGCAGCCCGCCACCGCCTGCGCCGCGCGAAACATGGCTTTCGCGGCGCTGTCCCAGCCGGCGGGTTCGCTGCGCAGGGTCGGGGGTGCGGTGGCAGCCATCGGAGCGCAGTCTAGGCCGCGGGGCAGCGCCGCGGGCCGTCATTTCCTCGGCGACACGTCGCGGATACACGGCGGATACATGGCGCCGCGGCGCCTACCGGCCGGCTACACGCCGCGCGCGGCGCGACATCGCGCCAATACCGGCGGCGCCGATGCTTGCGGCATGGCCCGATGGCGGGCCGCACCCCATGAGGGACACCATGGCAACCACCCCCACGCGGCGCCACAGCGGCTGGCGCCTGGCCGCCGGACTGCTGGTGCTGCTGGGCAGCCTGGCCGGCTGCAGCAGCCTGCCGCCGCAGGTCGAACGCGAGCCCTCGTGGTCGCTGGCCGATGGCGAAGGCTCGCCGCTGGCACACCTGGTGCAGGCCTCGACGCCCGCGCAGCACGCCCACCAGTCGGGCTTCAGGCTGCTGGCGGACGGCGCCGACGCGCTGGCCACCAGGCTGGCGCTGATCCGCGCCGCGCGCAGCTCGCTGGACCTGCAGTACTTCCAGGTCAGTGCCGATGCCAGCGGCGTGCAGGTGCTCGACGCGCTGCGCGCCGCCGCCGAGCGCGGCGTGCGCGTGCGCCTGCTGCTCGACGACCTGCATGCCGGCGAGCACGAGGCGCGGCTCGCGGCACTGGATCGCCACGCGCAGGTGCAGGTGCGGCTGTTCAACCCGCTGCCGGCGCGCGGCGGCTCGTGGCTGCAGCGCGTGCTGGGCTCGCTGCACGAGTTCGAGCGCATCAACCGGCGCATGCACAACAAGCTGCTCATCGCCGACGGCCGCATCGCGCTGGCCGGCGGCCGCAACATCGGCGACGACTACTTCATGCGCGGCACGGTCGCCAACTTCGTCGACATGGACATCCTGGCCACCGGGCCGGTGGTGGCCGAACTGGCGGCGCTGTTCGACCGCTTCTGGAACGACGACACGGCCTGGCCCGCGGCCAGCCTGCTGCCGGACGCGGGCGCCGGTGCGGCGACGCTCGCCCCCGCGCACGTCGACGCGGTGTCGTTCGACGGCAGCGCCGCGCAGATCGGCCACGGCCGGCTCGAGCTGCACTTCGCCACCGCGCGTGTCCTGGCCGACGCACCGAACAAGGCCTCGCGCCTCGATGCGCCGCTGCAGCGCGGCGAGGCGATGGCGCAGTCGCTGGCGCTGCTGAGCGCAGCGCGCTCCGACGTGACCATCGCATCGCCCTACTTCGTGCCGGGGCAGGGCGGGCTGGCGCTGATGCAGCAAGCGGCCACACGCGGCGTGCGCATTGCCGTCATGACCAATTCGCTCGGCGCCACCGACGAGCCGCTGGCCTACCGCGGCTACCGCGGCTATCGGCTGGCGATGCTGAAGATGGGCGTGCGTCTGGCCGAACTGAGCCCCGTGCAGGGCGAAGCCGGGCAGGCGCGCGGTGCGTCGCGCGCTTCGCTCGGCCGGCTGCATGCCAAGCTGGCGATCGTCGACCAGCGCTGGCTGCTGGTGGGCTCGATGAACATGGACCGGCGCTCGTCGAGGCTGAACACCGAGCTGGCGCTGGCCATCGACAGCCCGGCGTTGGCCGAGGAGGCGGCCTCCGTGCTGCGCTCGTGGGCCGGCAGCAACTACGAGCTGCGCCTGAGCCCCGCCCAGGACCGCATCGAGTGGCTGGCGCAGCAAGGCGAGCAACTCGTGGTGCACCAGGCCGAGCCGCATGCCGACTGGTTGGGCCAATGGCGGTTGCGGCTGATGTCGCTGCTGGTGCCCGAGGAGCTGCTGTAGTTCGCCTACCCAGACCAGCGAGACGGACGCGCGCTCACGGCGCAAAGCGGAATATCAGAAGTCCGCTGTCCGTGTGAAGAGCCGGCGCGGCA
>DAORHX010000209.1:0-6547 GCA_035438245.1 Rubrivivax sp. | reverse complement strand
CGCGGCCCGGCCGCGCCGCAGGCACCGGCGCCGGCGGTGGATGCGCCGGCGCCGCTGGTGCTGGTGGTCGATGATTCGCTGACCGTGCGCCGCGTTACGCAGCGGCTGCTGCTGCGCGAGGGCTACCGTGTCGTGCTGGCCAAGGACGGGCTCGATGCGCTCGACAAGCTCGGCGACGAGTTGCCTTCGGTGGTGCTGTCGGACATCGAGATGCCCCGCATGGACGGCTTCGACCTGCTGCGCAACATCCGCTCCGATGCGCGGCTGGCGCAGCTGCCGGTGATCATGATCACGTCGCGCATCGCGCAGAAGCACCGCGACCATGCGGCGCAGCTGGGCGTCAACCACTACCTCGGCAAGCCGTACTCCGAAGAGGAGCTGCTGGCGCTGGTCGGGCGCTATGCGACCGACGTCGCCGCCGCTCAGCGCGCGTCCCTGACGACGGCGTAGCGCTGCAGCGTGCGCTGCCGCGCCACGTCGTGCAGGACCAGCGGCGCCGGGTAGTTCCTGCCGAGTTCGACCTTGGCCGCCGCCAGGTCGACCGGTCGCGCGCGCCACGGTGCGTGGATCAGCGTGTCGGGCAGCGCCGCCAGCTGCGGCAGGTAGCGGCGGATGAACTTGCCCGCCGCGTCGAACTTCTCGCTCTGCGTCACCGGGTTGAGGATGCGCAACCACGGCTGCGCGTCGCAGCCGGTGGACGCCGCCCATTGCCAGCCGCCGTTGTTGGCCGCCAGGTCGAAGTCGTTCAGGTGCGTGGCGAAGTAGGCCTCGCCGCGCCGCCAGTCCAGGCCCAGGTCCTTGACCAGGAAGCTCGCCACCACCATGCGCAGCCGGTTGTGCATGTAGCCGCTGTGGTTGATCTGCTGCATCGCCGCGTCGACCAGCGGGTAGCCGGTGCGGCCCTGCGCCCAGGCCGCGAACAGCGCGTCGGCGTGCTTGCCGTGTTCCCAGCGGATGCGCTCGTACTCGGGCCTGAACGCATGGCCGGCGACATGCGGGTGGTGATGCAGGACCTGGTGGTAGAAGTCGCGCCACACCAGCTCGGAAAGCCAGGCCTGCGCGCCGCGCGTGTCGGGGCCGGCCTGGGTGCGCTGCCAGGCTTCGCGTGCGACATGGCGGATCGACAGCGTGCCGAAGCGCAGGTGCGTGCCCAGGTAGCTGGGCCCCTTGATCGCGGGGAAGTCGCGGGTCTCGTGGTAGCGGCCGATGCGCTCGCCGATGAAGTCGTCGAGCAGCTGCTGGCCGCCGGCGCTGCCGCTCGGCAGGTTCAGCGCATGCAGGTTGGTCGGCTGAAAGCCGATGTCGGACAAGCCCGGCAAGGGCCGGCGCATCGGCGTCGGCACGGCGGCCAGCGCGTGCGCATGGCGCGCCACCGGATAGGCCTTCAGGTAGAACGGCTGCAGCTTCTTCAGCCACGCGGCCTTGTAGGGCGTGAACACGCCATACGGCGTGCCGCCGGCGCTGAGCAGCTCGCTGCGCTCGAAGACGACGTGGTCCTTCGAGCTGTGCAGTGCCACGCCGATGTCGGCCAGCCGCCCGCGCACGCGCGCGTCGCGTGCCAGCGCCGCCGGATCGTCGTCGTGGTTGGCGTAGACCGCCTGCACCTGCAGCAGTGCGGCCAGCGCCGCGATCTCGTCGACGGCAAAGCCGTGGCGCACGATCAGGCCGCAGCCGTCGATGCCGTGCGCGCTGCCCAGCGCCCGCAGTTGCGCGTCGAGCCCGACCAGGCTGTCGCGGATGAACTCGACGCGCCGGTCGCTGCGCGGCAAGGCGTCGAGGATGTCGCGGTCGAAGACGAACGCGCACCACACCTGGCGCGCGCTGCGCAGCGCGTGGTACAGCGCCGCATGGTCGTCGACGCGCAGGTCGCGCCGGAACCACAGCAACGCACGATCGAGCAGCTGGCCCATGCCGCGCAGTGTGCCTGTGCCGGAATAAAATGCCGGCATGGCCGCTGCCACGTTGAACCTCAGCAACCAGTTCCTGATCGCCATGCCCGGCATGCTCGACGACAGCTTCGCCGGCTCGGTGGTCTACCTGTGCGAGCACAGCGAACGCGGCGCGCTGGGGCTGGTGATCAACAAGCCGATCGACATCAACCTGAAGAACCTGTTCGACAAGGTCGAGCTGAACCTCGAGCGCGAGGAACTGGCGGTGCAGCCGGTGTTCTATGGCGGCCCGGTGCAGACCGAGCGCGGCTTCGTGCTGCACGACCGGCGCGAGGCCGACGCCGCCAAGTACAACTCGACGCTGTCGGTGCCTGGCGGGCTGGACATGACGACCAGCAAGGACGTGCTCGAGGACCTGGCCAGCGGCGCCGGCCCGAAGCGCATTCTCGTCACGCTGGGCTACAGCGGCTGGTCGGCCGGCCAGCTGGAAGACGAGCTCGGCCGCAACGGCTGGCTCACCGTCGATGCCGACCCGGCGATCATCTTCGACACGCCGATCGAGCAGCGCTACGAGCGCGCGCTGTCGCTGCTCGGCATCGACCCGCGCATGCTGTCGCAAGAGGCGGGCCACGCATGAGCCGGTGCCGGGCCGTGCCGAGCCGGCTCGCGCCCCGTCGGGGGGGCGGCGCCGAACGCACGTCGGGGGCCGCATGATGCCGGTGCCCGCCGCTGCCGGTGCTGCGGTGCGCTGCTTCCTGGGTTTCGACTTCGGCACGAAGCGTGTCGGCGTGGCCGTGGGCAACTCGCTGCTGCGGCGGGCGCAGCCGCTGCGCACCGTGGCGGCGCAGGGCGAGGCGCGCTTCGCCGCGATCGGCGCCCTGGTGCACGAATGGCAGCCCGACGCGCTGGTCGTCGGCGTGCCGTTCCATCCCGACGGTGCGGCCCACGAGAACACGCAGCGCGCGCGCCGCTTCGGCCGCCAGCTGCACGGCCGCTTCCGCCTGCCGGTGAACGAGGTCGACGAGCGCTACTCCACCACGCAAGCGCTGGCCGATGGCGCGGCCGATGTCGATGCGGCATCGGCCGCGGTGATCCTCGAGCAGTTCCTGCGTCGCTTGACATGACCGCCACGCTGCAACTCGATGCGCAGGCGCTGTACGCCGAGCTGCTGGCCGGCGTGCGCGGCCTGTTGCGGCCCGGCGGCGTGCTCGTCGGCATCTGGTCCGGCGGTGCGTGGCTGGCAGAGAGGCTGCAGGCCGACCTGGGCCTCGAGGGCGCGGCCGGCGTCATCTCGAGCACGCTGCACCGCGACGATTTCGGCTCGCGCGGCATGGCGGCCGGCACCGACGCCACCAAGCTGCCGTCGGCCATCGACGGCAGCCACATCCTGCTGGTCGACGACGTGCTGTACACCGGCCGCACCGTCCGCGCGGTGATCAACGAGCTCTACGACTTCGGTCGCCCGGCCAGCGTGCAGCTGGCGGTGCTGGTCGACCGTGGTGGCCGCGAGCTGCCGATCGAGCCGGCCTTCGCCGCCGCGCGCGTGCGGCTGCCGGCATCGCAGAAGCTGTCGCTGACGCGCGACGATCGCGGCCGCTTCGCGTTCAGCATCGGGGAGCGGGCCTGAATGAGGCGGCCTCGCGCACGGCGTCCGCTGCCCCCCGGGGTGGCGCCCTGTGCCTCCGGAACGGCCGGGCGGACCTGAGATGCTGTCGCGCCGCAACCCGCAGCTCAACGCGCACGGCGAGCTGATCCACCTGTTGTCGATCGAAGGCCTGCCCAGGGCCGTGCTGACGCAGATCCTCGACACCGCGGGCACCTTCCTCAGCGTCAACGACCGCGAGGTCAAGAAGGTGCCGCTGCTGCGCGGAAAAAGCGTGTTCAACCTGTTCTTCGAGAACTCCACGCGCACGCGCACGACCTTCGAGATCGCCGCCAAGCGCCTGTCCGCCGACGTCATCAACCTGGACATCGCGCGCTCCAGCGCGGCCAAGGGCGAGAGCCTGCTCGACACCATCGCCAACCTGTCGGCGATGCATGCCGACATGTTCGTCGTGCGCCACAGCGAGAGCGGCGCGCCCTACCTGATCGCCCAGCACTGCGCGCCGCACGTGCACGTGGTCAATGCCGGCGACGGCCGCCATGCGCATCCGACGCAGGGGCTGCTCGACATGTACACGATCCGCCACTACAAGAAGAACTTCACCGGCCTGGTGGTGGCGGTGGTCGGCGACATCGTGCATTCGCGCGTCGCACGCTCCGACATCCATGCGCTGTCCACGCTCGGCGCGGCCGAGATCCGCGCGGTCGGCCCGAAGACGCTGGTGCCCGGCGACATCGCGCCGATGGGCGTGCGCGTGTGCCATGACCTGGCCGAGGGCCTGCGCGACGCCGACGTCGTCATCATGCTGCGGCTGCAGAACGAACGCATGAGCGGCGCGATGCTGCCCAGCGCCGCCGAGTTCGCCAAGAGCTGGGGGCTGACGCCGGAGAAGCTGGCGCTGGCCAAGCCGGATGCGATCGTCATGCACCCGGGGCCGATCAACCGCGGCGTCGAGATCGACTCGACGGTGGCCGACGGCGTCGCCAGCGTGATCCTGCCGCAGGTCACCTTCGGCATCGCGGTGCGCATGGCGGTGATGTCCATCCTGGCAGGCAACGAGGCATGAAATGACGCGCGCCCGGCGACTGCACTCGCCACGCCACCCGGCCGTCATGGCCGAGGGTCGGCGATGAAGATCCTCGTCCGCAACGGCCGCATCGTCGACCCGGCCTCGGGCCGCGACGAGGTGGGCGACCTGGCCATCGCTTCCGGGCGCATCGTCGCCATCGGCCGCGCGGCCGACTTCGGTGCCGAGCGCGAGATCGATGCCAGCGGCCTGGTGGTCGCACCGGGCCTGGTCGACCTGGCGGCGCGGTTGCGCGAACCCGGGCGCAAGCACCAGGGCATGCTGGAAAGCGAGCTGCAGGCCGCGGCCGCCGGCGGCATCACCAGCCTGGTGTGCCCGCCCGACACCGAGCCCGCGCTGGACGAGCCGGGGCTGGTGGAGATGCTGAAGTTCCGCGCGCGCAAGCTCAGCCGCTGCCGGCTGTTCCCGCTGGGCGCGCTGACCCGCGGCCTGCAAGGCGAGGTGCTGACCGAGATGGCCGAGCTGACGGCGGCCGGCTGCATCGGCTTCTCGCAGGCCGACACGGCGGTACGCGACACGCTGGTGTTGCAGCGTGCGCTGCAGTACGCCGCGACCTTCGGCTACAGCGTGTGGCTGCGTCCGCAGGACGCGCATCTGGGCAAGGGCGTGGCCGCCAGTGGCGCGCTGGCCACGCGGCTCGGCTTGTCCGGCGTGCCGGTGGCGGCCGAGACGATCGCGCTGCACACGATCTTCGAGCTGATGCGCGCCACCGGCGCGCGGGTGCACCTGTGCCGCCTGAGCAGCGCGGCCGGCGTGGCGCTGGTGCGCGCGGCCAAGGCCGAGGGCTTGCCGCTGACGGCCGATGTCAGCATCAACTCGCTGCACCTCAGCGATGTCGATATCGGCTACTTCAACGCCGACATGCGGTTGACGCCGCCGCTGCGCCAAGCCAAGGACCGCGACGCGCTGCGCGCGGCGCTGGCCGACGGCACGATCGACGCGCTGGTGTCCGACCACAACCCGGTCGACGACGACGCGAAGACGCTGCCCTTCGGCGAGG
Organism: Rubrivivax sp.; assembly: GCA_035438245.1. GTDB lineage: Bacteria > Pseudomonadota > Gammaproteobacteria > Burkholderiales > Burkholderiaceae_C > Rubrivivax. Next base: position 968 of record DAORHX010000209.1, on the reverse strand, counting down.
CCGAACCCGGCGCCACCGGCCTGGAGCTGCTGCTGAGCCTGGCCTTGAAGTGGGCCGCCGACAGCGGCATCGGGCTGGGTGGCGCGCTTGAGCGTGTCACCTGCGCGCCGGTGCGCGTGCTCGGCGACAGCCTCGGTTCGCTGGCCGCCAGCGCCGGCCGACTGGTCGAAGGCGGTGTCGCCGACCTGTGCCTGTTCGACGCGCAGGCCACCTGGCGGCTCGAGCGCGACACGCTCGCCAGCCAGGGCAAGCACTCGCCGTTCAACTTCGCCCACACGGGCATGGCGCTGCCCGGCCGGGTGCGCGCCACGCTGGTCGCGGGCACCGTGGCCTACGAAGCGCGTGACGCTTGATGCGCAGCCTGCGTGCGGCGTGGCGGCTGACGCGCATGCTGCTGCATCTTGGGCACGGCATGGCGCTGATGGCGCTGCGCTTCCCGGCGCTCGACGCAGCCGCGCGCCAGCAGCGCATCCGCTGGTGGTCGGCCAAGCTGGTGCGGCTGGCGGGCCTCGAGCTGCAGGCCAGCGGCACGCCGCGGCCGGGGCCGACGCTGCTGCTGGCCAACCACGTGTCGTGGCTCGACATCGCCGCGATCCACGCGGTGGCCCCGCAGGTGCGCTTCGTGTCGAAGGCCGACGTGCTGGCGTGGCCGCTGCTGGGCTGGCTGATCCGCGGCGCGGGCACGCTGTTCATCGAGCGCGAGCGCAAGCGCGATGCGCTGCGCGTGCTGCATCAGGTGGCGCAGGCGCTGCAGGACGGCGACACGGTGGCGGTGTTCCCCGAAGGCACCACCGGCAGCGGCGCGGTGCTGCTGCCCTTTCATGCCAACCTGCTGCAGGCGGCGATCGCCACCGGCACACCGGTGCAGCCGGTGGCGCTGCGCTACAGCGACGCGGCGCAGCGCTTCAGCCCGTAATAAATTCTTAAGCACCATTTCCCTATTTGGATAGTTGATCATCTCAATTTCA
>DAORHX010000208.1:0-6607 GCA_035438245.1 Rubrivivax sp. | reverse complement strand
TGCCGAAGCGCGACGAAGTTGGCTGTTTGAATTCGGCGGCTTTGCGCCGGGAGCGGCTGCCCGCTTCTTGCGACTGAACGCATGCAGGCGCTGGGCACGCGAATGTCGCGGCCGGGGTCACCCCATGGGCGTCAAACGGATGTCCGCATGCGCTGCGTCAGCAGCGTGACCACGTCCAGCACGGGCAGGCCGGTGGCCGCGCGCAACGCGTCGGCATAGGGCGGCAGGTTGGTGCATTCCAGGACCAGCGTGTCCAGCTCCGCATGGCGCGCCAGCAGTCGCCGCGCAGCGGCCAGCACCTGGGCCTGCGCATCGTCGCTGTCCAGCGTCGGCAGGTCCTCGAGCAGCGTGCGATGCAGCGCCGAGCCGGGCGTGATGCCTTCCACCGGCGTCGCCGCGTCGGCACCGACGCCCTCGAAATGCGCAGCGCCCAGCGAGGCCGCCTCGATGGTGATCACGCCGCAGCGCCGCCCCAGCGCCTGCTGTTCGGCCAACTGCAGCAGCGCCGAGCTCCACACCGGCACCGGCAGTGCGGCCTGCAACTCGCGCTGCCAGCGCGCCAGGAAACCGCAGCTGGTGGCGATGGCGCCGCAACCCTCGTCCACCAGCTCGCGGGCCGCCGCGACGAAGGGCCGCAGCACGGCGGGATCGTCGCCGCGCACCACCCGCTCGGGCGTGGCGCCTTCGACCAGCTTGCGCCTCACCGGGAAGTCGAAGGTCCGGGCATGGCCGATGTCGCCCGGCGGACGCGGAAAGCGGGTCTGCAGCATCAGCAGCCCCAAGGTCGCGGAACCGCTTCGGCGAAGACTCATGGGCGCGAGCCCGTGAGGCCGAAGCCAAAGCGGGGCTGCAGCATCGGCAGGCCGAGCGGCGGTGTCGCAGCGGCTTGCGGGAAGGCCCCGTGGCTGGAAGCGCTGGGCATGGCCTATGCTAGTTCCACCGTCATTCACCTGTCCGGAGTCCGCATGCAGTTCTTCCGTCCGCTATTGGCCACCGTGGCTTGTACTGTCGCGCTGTCGGCGCAGGCGCAGATCAAGTGGGACCTGCCGGCCGCCTACCCGGCCACCAACTTCCACACCGAGAACCTGGTGCAGTTCGCCAAGGACGTCGAAGCAGCCACCGGCGGCAAGCTGAAGATCACCGTGCACCCGAACGGCTCGCTGTTCAAGGCCAACGAGATCAAGCGCGCGGTGCAGGGCGGGCAGGCGCAGATCGGCGAGATCCTGCTGGTGAACCTGGAGAACGAGAACGCCATCTACGGCGCCGACGGCGTGCCCTTCCTCGCCGTCAGCTACGACGAAGCGAAGAAGCTGGCCGCGGCGCAGCGGCCGCTGCTCGACAAGCTGCTCGGCGCGCAGGGCATCAAGCCGCTGTACACGGTGCCATGGCCGCCGCAGGGCATCTACGTCAACAAGGAGATCGGCTCGGTGGCCGACATGCGCGGCCTGAAGTGGCGCGCCTACAGCCCGGCCACGGCGAAGATCGCCGAATTGATCGGCGCACAGCCGGTCACCATCCAGGCGGCCGAGTTGAGCCAGGCGCTGGCCACCGGCGTGGTCAACAGCTACATGAGCTCGGGCTCGACCGGCTACGACTCCAAGACCTACGAAAGCATCAAGTACTGGTACGACACCCAGGCCTGGCTGCCGAAGAACGCCATCATCGTCAACGCCGCGGCCTTCAACGCGCTGGACGCCGCGACCCAGGCCGCGGTGACCAAGGCTGCCGCCGAGGCCGAGGCGCGCGGCTGGAAGATCAGCCAGGAGAAGAACGACTGGTACAAGAAGGCGCTGACCGAGAAGGGCATGAAGATCATGCCGCCCTCGCCGAAGCTGATGGCCGACATGAAGCAGGTGGGCGGCATCATGCTCGCCGACTGGGAGAAGAAGGCCGGCGCCGACGGCAGCGCGCTGCTGTCGTCCTACCGCAAGTAGTCCCCGGCCCATGCGCCGCGGCCTGGACCGCCTGTACGACGCGGCTGGCGCGCTGGCCGCGTGCTTCGTGTTCGTGATCCTGCTGCTGATGCTCGGCCAGAGCGTGCTGCGGGAGTTCGGCGTGCGCACCGGCGCGGTCAACGACGTGGTGGCGTGGTGCTGCGCCGCGGCCAGCTTCTTCGCCATGGCGCACGCCTTCAAGCACGGCGACTTCGTGCGCGTGACGCTGCTGCTCGAGAGGCTCGCGCCGCCGCTGCGCCGCAAGCTGGAACTGGCGGCGCTGTTCATCGGCACGGTGGCCGTCGGCTATCTGGCGTGGTGGGCCTGCCGCTTCACCTACGACAGCTGGCGCTTCAACGAGCTGGCGCAGGGGTTGCTGCCGATCCCGATCTGGATTCCGCAGCTGAGCTTTGCGCTCGGCGCGCTGCTGCTGTTCGTCGCGGTGCTGGACGAGTTGATCCTGGTGCTGCGCGGCGCGCGGCCTGCTTACGTGGTCGCGGTCGAGCAGCGCCACGCGCAGGGCGACTACTCGGCCGACCTGTGATGGACATCCTGGTCGTCGGCGGCCTGCTGCTGCTGTTCATGCTGCTGCTGCTGGCCGGCGGCGTGTGGATCGCCATGACGCTGGCCATCTGCGGCTGGATCGGCCAGGCCTTCTTCACCAGCACGCAGCCCGGCAGCAACCTGTTCTCGGCCTTCTGGGAATCGAACGCGTCGTGGGAGCTGGCGGCGCTGCCGCTGTTCATCTGGATGGGCGAGATCCTGTTCCGCACCAAGCTGTCGGAGCAGATGTTCGAGGGCCTGCGCCCGTGGCTGAACCGCGTGCCGGGGCGGTTGATGCACACCACCATCCTCGGCTGCGGTATCTTCGGCTCGGTGTCGGGCTCGTCGGCGGCCACCTGCGCGACCATCAGCAAGGTGGCGCTGCCCGAACTGCGCCGCCGCGGCTACGACGAGCAGTTGGCGCTGGGCGCGCTGGCCACCGGCGGCACGCTGGGCATCCTGATCCCGCCGTCGATCACCATGGTGGTGTACGCGGTGGCGGCCGACGCGTCGATCATCCGCATCTTCCTCGCCGGCTTCCTGCCGGGGCTGCTGCTGATGCTGCTGTTCTCCGGCACCATCATGCTGTGGTCGCTGCGCAACCCCGGCAAGGTGCCCGCGGCCGACCCGCCGTCGAGCTGGGTCGAGAAGATCCGCCGCTCGGGCAGCCTGATTCCGTGCGCGCTGCTCATCGTCTTCATCGCCTGGGTGCTGGTCGCCGGCTATGCCACCGCCACCGAATGTGCGGCCTACGGCGTGGCCGGCGCGCTGGCCATCGCCTGGTGGGGCGGTTCGCTCACCTGGAAGAACTTCCGCGAAGGGCTGATGGGCACCACGCGCACCAGCTGCATGATCATGTTCATCCTGGCCGGCGCGGCCTTCCTGACGAAGACCATGGCCTTCACCGGCATCCCGCGCGAGCTGGCCGAATGGGTCAGTGCGATGCACCTGAGCCCCTATGCGCTGATCGCCGCGCTGACCGTCGTCTACCTGGTGCTGGGCACCGCGCTGGACGGCATCAGCATGATCGTGCTCACCGCCGCGGTGGTGCTGCCGATGATCCAGGCCGCCGGCTTCGACCTGGTGTGGTTCGGCGTGTTCATCGTGCTGCTGGTGGAGATCGCCGAGGTCACGCCGCCGGTGGGCTTCAACCTGTTCGTGCTGCAGAACATGACCGGCAAGGACAGCAACACCATCGCCCGCGCGGCGATTCCGTTCTTCCTGTGCCTGGTGCTGTGCATCGCGCTGATCACCGTGTTTCCGGCCATCGTCACGTGGCTGCCGGACGCGGTGATGGGCGCGCAGAAGTGAGCGGCGGCGCCGCGCTGTACGACGCCATCGGTGCGTCCTACCCGGCCACGCGCCGGGCCGACGCGGCGATCGTCTCCGCGCTGGCCATGCACCTGGGCCTGCACGCCGACGGGCAGTACCTGGACCTCGGCTGCGGCAGCGGCAACTACACGCTGGCGCTGGCGGCGCGCGGCGGCCGCTGGCTCGCGATCGATGCGTCGGCGACGATGCTCGGCCATGCGCGCGGCCGCCCCGGCGCCGAGCACGTCACCTGGCTGCAGGGGGACGCCGCGGCCCTGCCTTGTACGGACGCCTGCTTCGACGGCGTGCTGTGCACGCTGGCGATCCACCACTTCGGCGCGCTCGGCCCGGCGTTCACCGAGATCGCGCGCGTGCTGCGCCGGGGCGCGCCCTTCGTCTGCTTCACGTCGCTGGCCGGGCAGATGCGGCACTACTGGCTGTGGCACTACTTCCCGCGCATGATGGCCGCGTCCACCCGGCAGATGCCGCAGCGGGCGGTGCTCGAAGCGGCCTTGTTTGCAGCCGGCTTGACGCAGGTGCAGATCGAGCCGTTCGCCGTGACGCCCGCGCTGCAGGACCTGTTTCTCTATTCGGGCAAGCAGCGGCCTGCCCTCTATCTCGATGCCGGCGTGCGCGCCAACATCTCGTCCTTCGCGCGGCTGTGCCCGCAGGACGAGTTGCAGCAAGGGCTCGCGGCGCTGCGCCGCGATCTGGACGCAGGCCGCTTCGCTGCCGAAGCGTGCTGCGCCGACGGAGAGTCGGGCGACTACGCGTTCGTGGTCGCGCGCGCCGCCGGCAAGGCCAATGCGGCCCCTGTGATACAGTGAATACACGCATCCCACGTATCGACGCCGCAGGATCCTGAGAATGGCAACCTCGATTCGCCTCGCTCCCGAGATCGAGCAAAGACTGGACTACCTGGCTTCCCAGACCGGACGTACCAAGGCGTTTTACCTGCGCCAGATCATCGAGCAGGGCATCGAGGACATGGAGGACTACTACCTTGCCGCGGACGTGCTGGAGCGCGTGCGCAAAGGGCGGGAGCCGGTGCATTCCGCGGCCGACGTGAGACGAGACCTTGGCCTGGACGATTGACTACACCGACACGGCCAGGCAGCAATTGCGCAAGCTCGACCGCCAGACGGCGCGGCGCATCGTCGATTTCATGGATGCGCGTATCGGCCCGGTGGCAGACCCCCGCAGCACGGGCAAGCCGCTGACCGGCCCGCTGGGCGGCTTGTGGCGCTACCGGGTGGGTGATTGCCGGGTGATCTGCGACATCCAGGATGGCACCTTGCGCGCGCTGGTGGTGCGGGTCGGCAATCGGCGCGAAATCTACCGGTAGGCCGGTTCACGCAGATACGGTCCCAGCCGGCGCGCCAGCAGCGCCTGCGCCCAGTCCATGAAGGCCTGCACGCGGGCCGTGCGCTTGCGCGCGCTGGTCGTCACCAGGTGCATCGGCAGCGGCGGGCATTGCCAGCCCGGCAGCACACGCACCAGCGTGCCGCTGGCCAGGTGTTGCGCGGCGACGAACTCGGCCAGCTGCACCAGCCCCAGGCCGTCGAGCCCGGCGCTGAGCACCGCGGCGCTGTCGGTCGCGGTCAGCCGTGACGGCAGCTCGATGCTGAGCGCCTCACCGTCGCGGTCCAGGCGCCACGGCGCCAGCCGGCCGCTCGCCGCGCCGAGGTAGCCGACGCGCACGTGCCGCGCCAGTTCGTCCGGTGTGCGCGGCAGGCCGTGTTCGTCGATGTAGCGCGGTGCCGCGCAGAGCACGAAACGCAGGTCACCGACGTGGCGCGCGGCGAGCCCCGAGTCCGGCAGCACGCCGCCGCGCAGCGCGCAGTCCACGCCCTGGCGCAGCAGGTCGACGACGCGGTCGGTGCAGCCCAGCTCCAGCGTGATCAGCGGATGCCGGTCGAGGAAGCTGCGGATCTCGGGCACGATCACCAGCCGCCCGACGGCCACCGGCACGTCGACGCGCAGGTGCCCGGCGGCAGCGGCCGAGCCCTTGCGCAGCCCGCTTTCGGCCTGGTCGAGCTGCTCGAGGATGGCGCAGGCCTGCGCGTGGAAACGCAGCCCCTCGGCAGTGGGCTGCACCGAGCGTGTGGTGCGCGCCAGCAGGCGCACGCCGAGCCGTGTTTCCAGCTGCTGGACCTGCTGGCTGAGCGTGGCCTTGTGCAGGTTCAGCTGGCGCGCCGCCTGCGTGAAGCTGCCGCTGTCCAGCACCTGCACGAAGGCGCGCATCGCATCGAATCGGTCCATCGCCCTCCTCCCGCGGATGGCTTCATTGTCTGGCAATGCCAAACAGTGAGTCGGCGGCGCCGGGCTATGCCGGCCGAGGTGCGCTGCCTAGAGTGCCGCTCATCGCAGACGAAGGAGAAACCGATGTTCAAGCCCGTCCGGACACTGCACCGCATCGCCGCGCTGCTCGCCGCCTTGTGCATCGCCACGTTCCTGTTCGCCAGCATCGGCGTCGAGCTGTTCGGCACGCCGCAGGCGGTGGCGAAGTTGAAGGCGCTGATCGTCGCGCCGGGGCTGTGGCTGCTGGTGCCGGCGCTGGCGGCCACCGGCGCCAGCGGCTTCGCGCTGGCGCGCGGGCGGCGCGGCCGTCTGGTGGACGCGAAGAAGCGGCGCATGCCCTTCATCGCGGCCAACGGCCTGCTGGTGCTGGTGCCGTGCGCGATCGTGCTGCAGCGTTGGGCCGCGGCCGGCGACTTCGGCGCGGCCTTCCTGGCCGTGCAGGGCATCGAACTGCTCGCCGGTGCCGCCAACCTGACGCTGATCGCGTTGAATGTGCGCGACGGGCTGCAGCTGGCGGG
>DAORHX010000207.1:0-6615 GCA_035438245.1 Rubrivivax sp. | reverse complement strand
CCAGCAGCTGGTGCGCGTCGGGCTGCAGCAGCGCTTCCCAGCGCGACGCGCGACCGCGCACCGGCCGGCGTCGTGACCAGCTGGCGCGCCAGGCGCCGGATGCGGTCCACGTCCGACACCACCGCCGCGGCCGCGAGCCACAGCGCATCGCCGTCGCCGACGATGGCATCTAGGCCCAGCGCCTGGTTCGTCTCGTGCACCAGACGGCGCAGCCGGCCGCGGCCGACCTCGAGCGGCGCGTCCGGCCACAGCAGCGCGCTCGCCTGCTGGCGCGTGACCTTGCGCGCGAGTTCGGCGAGAACCGCCAGCAAGGCCAGGCCGCGCTTCAACGCCAGCGGCACGCCCTGCCCGTCGACGCGCACCGTGGGGTAACCGTGCAGCAGGAGTTCGATCGACGGCATGCGGCGCAGCGTAGCACCGCACTCGCGGCCGGGCTGCTGGCCGTTGCATCATTGGCACGGCGTCGACGCGCCGACGCCGGCGACGAATAGGGAGAGCACATGCTGGAACTCAGACCCACCTGCGAGCACTGCAACAAGCCGCTGCCTGCCGAGTCGACGCAGGCACGGATCTGCAGCTACGAGTGCACCTTCTGCGCTGCTTGTGTCGACGGCCTGCTCGCGAACACCTGCCCCAACTGCGGCGGCGGGTTCGTGCCGAGGCCGATCCGGCCGTCGAAGGACTGGAAGGGCGGCAACTTCCTCGGCGCCCATCCGGCGAGCACGCGGGTCAAGCACAGGCCCGTGAACCTCGGCGACCATGCGAAGCTGCTGGGCGCACAGCGCGGCCTGGCGCCCGAGAAGCGATAGCACCGGAGGAACGATGCGAATCATCCCGGCACAGCGCGTCACGCGCAGCTACACCCAGCGCCTGGACGCGCCGCCTCAGATGGTCTTCCCCCTGTTGTGCCCGGTGCGCGAGGCCGACTGGATCCCGGGGTGGGACCCGCTGCTGGTCGTGTCCGACTCCGGCCTGGCCGAGCGCGACTGCGTGTTCGTGACCTCGGCGCTGCCGGCGAACGCGCTGTGGTACGTGACGCGGCACGAGCCCGAGCGCGGCTTCGTCGAGATGCTGAAGCTCACGCCCGGCGTCACTGCCTGCCGGCTGACGATCCAGCTGCGCGCGGTGGGCGCCGGCTGCGAGGCCGACGTGAACTACAGCCACACCAGCCTCGGCGCCGAGGGCGACGCCTTCGTCGCTGCGTTCACCGAAGAGCACTACATCGGCTTCATGCGGGACTGGGAGCGCTTGCTCAACGCGTACCTGCAGCGCGCGCAGCGCACGTTGCACTTCGACGTCTTCGGAAGGCGCGTCGCGATCGAGCGCACCGGGTCCGGCTGGCAGGCGTACGACGTCGGCAACGAGGGCAAGCGCCGACCGGCGGACTTCGCGATCCCGCACTTCGTCCAAGAGGCCGAGCTGGCGCAGTTCCTCGCCGACCTGTTCCATGAGTCCGCGTCGAGCGCCCACCCCGAGGTGAAACCGCTGTAGGCCCGCTCAGCACTCCAGACCCGAGACGAAACGCACCAGCTCTTCGGCAAAGGGCGCCGGATCCTCCCAGTGCATCGCGTGGCCGGCACCGGCCCATACCGAGGCACGCGCCTGCGGTATCGCCTGCAGCAGACGCTGCGTGTCGGCAGCCGTCACGAAGGCATCGGCCTCGCCCTGCACCAGCAGCGTCGGCGCCGCGATGCGCTGCAGCTCGGCGCTGAAGTCGTCCTCGAACAGCGCCGCGAACGCCGCGCGCCAGACGTGCGCCGGCACGCGCAGGCTCTCGCTGACCGCGGTGTCCATCAGCCCCGGCGCCAGCGGCCGCGCCAGCGTGTCCTGCTGGAAGGCCTGCGCCAGCTCGCGCGGCACGGGGTCGGTGAGCGGCGCGATCGTCGTGCGCACGAACTCGGCCAGTTCGGGCTTGTCGCCGAAGCTCGCGAACGCACCGGCGGCCACCAGGCCACGCACCAGCGACGGGTGGTCGATGGCCGTGCGCATCGCGTTCGCCGCGCCCATCGAGTGGCCGACCAGCACCACCGGCGGCAGCGCCAGCGCTTGCACGAACTCGGCCGCGTCGGCAGCGAAGTCGCGCGTGCGGTAGGCGCCTTCCGGCTTGTCCGAGCCGCCGTGGCCGCGCTGCGTCAGCGCCAGCACATGCCAGTGCGACGGCAGCTGCGGCAGCACCGGTTCGAACGAGCGCCAGCTGTCGGTGATGCCGTGCAGCAGCAGCAGCGTGGGCCCGCCGCGCGCGCCCTGCTCGACGTATTCGAGGTGAAGACCGCTGCTCAGGCGCAGGCGATCGGGCGAATGGATGCGGTTCATGAACGTCCTCCTGGTGCGGGTGAAAGAAGCACCGACTGTGGCCGCCGGCCGTCCGCCGGGCGTCCGTTGCGTGGTCCGCCACGGCGGACGCGCAGCGGACGCGGCGGCGCGACAGTGCAGTCTCGATTCAACTCCACCGGAGTTCGGCCATGTCCACCACCGACCTGCTGCTGATCGCCACTGCGGCGGTCCTTCCCCTGTTGATGCTCGGAGAATGGCGGTGGCCGGCGCGGCGCCAGCCTCACATCGAGGGCTGGCCTGTGATCGGCATCGGCTTCTTCATGCTCTATGCCGTGGTCTCGGTGCTGCTGCCGCTGCAGCTGCCCGCTTCGTGGTTCGACGCGAGCCTGCTGCCCGGCGCCGATCTCGGCGTCGCCGGCGGCCCGCCGAATCGCCTCGACGCCACCGGCGCCTTCGTCTTCCACCCCAGCGAGATGGCCGTCTACACCGCGCTCGGCATCGTGATCAACGTGCTCTTGCTCGGCCTGAACCCGGCCGCAGCGGCGGTCGTCGGCTGGCTCGGCGTCTTCAACACCATGTTCCAGCATGCCAACCTGCGCACGCCGCGTGCGCAGGCTTGGGCGATCCAGCGCCCCGAGGCGCACAGCATTCACCACGCCTATGGCGTGCATGGCTGGAACTACAGCGACTTCCCGCTGTGGGACCCGCTGTTCGGCACCTACCGCGCGGCAGCGGGCTCGGGGCGGTGCGGCGTACAGCCGAATCATCCGCTCACCTGACCGCCAGTGCACGGCGGCGCTGCGATCAGCCGGTGCGGGTCAGCTCGTACACCATGTCGCCCACGAACCGCCGGAACGACTCGTTCTCGACGAACTGCTTGTAGACCTGCGTGTCGTCCTTCAGCAGGATCTGCATCACCTTGCCCAGCGCCTGATCGTGGGCCATGCGCGCGGTGTGCGGCGTGTTGTCCCGGGCGTTCTGGTAGGCCTTGTCGGCCGCCACCTTCGGCGCGATGTCGTCGCGGATGCGCTTGGCCACGCGGTCGCTGTCCGTGAACAGCGTGCCGAAGTTGTCGTTGAAGGTCTTGAGGATGTTGCTCAGCCGGTCCAGCTCGGGCTCGGGCTTGCGGCCGCCGCCATCGGTGGGTAGCGGCGCGATCTGCGCGTCGGCATCTTCAAGGGCGATCTGCATCTTGGCCTTCTTCTCGACACGGTAGCTGTCCATGTCGATGGCCTCCAGGATGCCCTTGGCCAGGTCGGGCTCCCTCGGCGCGGGCAGCTTGGCCACCAGCAGGTTCAGCAGGATCGACAGCTGCTCCCACCCGGGGTGGGTGCCGGGCATGACGGAGGCGAGGAAGTCGTAGGTGCGGCAGAACACCTTGGCCTTGCCCTTGAACTCGACTTGGCCGTCTTCGTCGAGCGTCGTCGTGTACCTCGCCACGCACGCATCGAGGATCGGGTCGAGCTGGTCCCGCTCGGCGCCGGCCAGGAACAGCGCGACGAACTGCTGCACCTGGTCGGGCGAGTACACCTGCGCGCCATCGAGCACACGTTGAAGGTCGTGCAGCTTGTTCGGGTCCGTCTCCTCCGCCAGCAGCGTGGTGCGGTAGTAGTCCTGGAAGGCGAGGTGAATAGTCTCGCCGTTGTTCTGGAAGTCGAGCACGAAGCAATCGTGCTTCTGCGGGTGGGCACGGTTCAGCCGAGACAGCGTCTGCACCGCCTTGATGCCGGCGAGCGCCTTGTCCACGTACATCGTGTGCAGCAGCGGCTCGTCGTAGCCGGTCTGGAACTTGTCGGCGCAGATCAGGAAGCGGTAGGGGTCGTCCTGGATCCTGTCGGCGATGTCCTTGCCCGGAAAGCCGTTGAGCGACGCTTCGCTCGCCCTGGCACCGCCAACCTCGTGCTCGCCCGAGAACGCGACGATGGCCTGGTAAGGGCTCTTGCGCTCCTGCAGGTAGGCCTTCATCGCGTGGAAGTACTGGATGGCGCGCTCGATGCCGCTGGTCACCACCATCGCCCGCGCCTGGCCGCCGATCTTGGCCGCAGCCAGCACCTGCTCGTGGAAGTGGTCCACCATGATCTCGGCCTTCAGCCGGATCGCATGGTCGTGGCCCTCCACGTAGCGGCGCAGCTTCTTCTTGGCCTTCTTCGTGTCGAACTCCGGGTCGTCCTCGATCTTCTTGACCAGCTTGTAGTAGCTGTCCACCGGCACGTAGTTCGCGAGCACGTCGAGGATGAAGCGCTCCTGAACCGCCTGCTTCATGCTGTAGCCGTGGAAGGGCCGGTGCTTGACCTTGCCCTCGGCGTCGGGCGGCAGCGGCTCGCCGAACATCTCCAGCGTCTTGTTCTTCGGCGTCGCGGTGAAGGCGAAGTAGCTCGCGTTGGTGAGCATCTTGCGCGCCGCCATGCGAGCTTCCAACGCCGCGTTCACCACGTCTTCGGCGTCGCGCTCCTCGTCTTCGCCGGCTGCGTCGGCGCCCTCGCCGAGCGCCTTGCCGAGCGCCTTGCCCATGGCCGCCGAAGTCTTGCCGCCCTGGCCCGAATGCGCCTCGTCGATGACGATGGCGAAGCGCTTGTCGCCCACGGCGCCGATCTCGTCGAGCACCCACGGAAACTTCTGCACCGTGGTGACGATGATCTTCCTGCCCTGCTCGATGAAGCGCCGCAGGTTGCCTGAATGCTCGGCGTGGCCCACGGTGGCGCCGATCTGCATGAACTGCCGAACAGTCTTCTGGATCTGGTCGTCGAGGATGCGCCGGTCGGTGATGACGATCACCGAGTCGAACACCTCCTTGCCGCCGGCCTTCACCCCGATGAGCTGGTGCGCGAGCCACGCGATGGAATTCGACTTGCCGCTGCCCGCGGAATGCTGGATCAGGCAGCGCCGCCCGACGCCGTGCGCACGCGCATCGGCCAGCGCCTGCCGCACCACGCCGAGCTGGTGGTAGCGCGGGAAGACCTGCGTGCGCTTCTTCTTGCCCGTCTTCGGGTGCTTGACCTCGACGATCTGGGCGTAGTGCTCCAGGATGTCGGTCAGGCCCGCCGGCGTGAGCACCTCTTTCCACAGGTAGTCGGTCTTGAGGCCGTGCGGGTTGGGCGGGTTGCCGGCGCCGCCCTCAAAGCCCTTGTTGAAGGGCAGGAACCACGAGGCCTTGCCTTTCAGCTCCGTGCACATGCGCACCTCGGCGTCGTCCACCGCGAAGTGCACCACGCAGCGGCCGAACTCGAACAGCCGTTCGCGCGGGTCTCGATCGCGGCGGTACTGCTCCACCGCGTCTTCCACGGTCTGCTTGGTGAGGCTGTTCTTCAGCTCGAAGGTGGCGATGGGCAGGCCGTTGATGAACAAGCACAGGTCGAGCGCGCGGCGCGTCTCGTCGCTGCTGTAGGCGAGCTGGCGCGTGATCGAAAAACGGTTCTGCGCGTGCAGCGCCGCGGCCTTGGCGTTGCCTTCGGACGGCGTGCCGTAGAACAGGTCGAAGTGGCCGGCCGGATGGTGTTCGATGCCCTTGCGCAGCACGTCGATGGCGCCGCGCTTGGCCGTTTCGGCCGAGAGCCGGCCGAGGAACTTCAGGCGGTTGATGTCCCTGGCGTCGTTCGCGTCGGCCATCGCCAGCTTCTTGAAGGCCTCGGGTTGCGTGGCGCGCAGGAAGGCGAAGAGCTGGGCCACGTCGAGCGCGTGGGCACGGTCGTAGTCCTTGGCGCTGCCGGCGAAGTAGCCGGTGCCGCCGTAGGGCGGCGGGGGTTCGGCCACGGCGTTCGGCACGACGGCAAGGCCATCGGTGCCGGTCATGTGCCGGACGATCAGCGATTCGAGGCCCTTCTCGCTGGTGTCGGTGGTCATGCGGTGGTCTCTGCGTCAATCGGCTCTGGGTCCTGGGCCTCGGCACCTGGCTCTGCCTCGACGGCGGTGATCACTTCGTCCGGCAAGTGCGCTGCGGCTTCTCGCAGATCAAGCCTGCCGGTCACTGCTTCGGCAGTTAGGCGAGTGCGGTACTCGCGGAGCAGTCCGATTTCACGGTCTAGTCGGACTATCGTTGCGTCGAGACTAGTGTCGTGAGTTAGAAGTTATATGAACTATCTGATGCCTGCGAAGTCAGTCGTGTACCGTTGGTGCATGACGAGGCTGCGATGGGACGCAAGGCGAGAGGTGAACTGGTCTTGAGCCAGGTCGAGCGCGACGAGCTGATGGCGTTGACGCTACGGCGCAAGACTGCGCAAGCCCTGGCGCTGCGTGCACGCATCGTGCTGGGCTGCGCCGAGGGCATGGACAACAAGGCGGTGGCTGCACGCCAGCGGGTGACGCAGCAGACGGTGGGCAAGTGGCGGGCCCGCTACATCGAGC
>DAORHX010000206.1:0-6655 GCA_035438245.1 Rubrivivax sp. | reverse complement strand
CACAGGATCAGCAGCGGGATGAAGGCGCTGGCCGGCAGGTAGCGCGCGAAGCTGATGAAGGGCTCGAAGAAGGCTTCGATCGGCTTGTAGGCGCCCATCATCACGCCCAGCGGCACGGCCAGCAGTGCGGCAATGGCGAAGCCGCCGACCACCCGCCACACGGTCATGCCGATGTCCTTGGCGAAGCCCTGCTCGGCCAGCAGCGCCCAGCCGCTCTTCAGCATCGACACCGGGTCGGCCAGGAAGGTCTTCTGCACGAAGCCGCCGAAGGTGGCGATGCTCCAGATCGCGACGAAGACGACGAAGAAGCTGATGCCCAGCACGACGCGCGCACCGGGGCTCACCGGGGTCAAGGGTTTCATCAGCACTCTTCTTCTGGCAGCTGCAGCGGCGGGCGCCGCGGCGGCACCCAGCGTCGCGACGGGGCCGTTCATTGGATGAACTTCGGGTCGGCGAGTTTGCCCAGGTCGGGCATCTGCCGGATGATGCCGGCCTCGAGCAGCAGGTCGGCCGCCTCCTTGCTGAAGGCGGCATGCTCGCCGGCGAAGAACTTCTGGTTGGCGGCCTTGTCCTGCCAGCGCAGGTACTTCTGGCTGGCCTCGAACTGTTCGGCGCTTTGCTTGACGTCGGCGCCCATGATGGCGAAGGCCTTCTGCGGCTCGGCCTTGATCATCTCCAGCGCCTGGAAGTAGCTGTCGGCCAGCGCCTGCGCCGCCTTCGGGTTGTCGGCCAGGAACTTCGGCGTGCAGCCGAAGGTGTCCATGATCATCGGGTAGTCGAGCGTGGTGGCGATGATCTTGCCGGCCTCGGGCTTGGCGCGCACCGCGCCGAGGTAGGGCTCGTAGGTCATCGCCGCATCGATGTCCTGGTTGCCGGCGATCATCGCGTTGGCGGCGGCCTGCGGCTCGAGGTTGACCACCTTCACGTCCTTCACCGACAGGCCGTTCTTCTTCAGCATCCAGGCCAGCGTGAAGTACGGCGCGGTACCGGGCGCACTGGCGGCGACGGTCTTGCCCTTCAGATCCGAGATCTTCGAGATCGCCGACTTGACCACCATGCCGTCGGCGCCGTAGCTCTTGTCGAGCTGGAAGATCTGCGTCGTCGCGACGCCGGCGGCGTTCCACGCCACCCAGGTTTCGACCGTGGTGGCCGCGCACTGCACGTCGCCCGAGGCGATGGCCAGGTGGCGGTCCTTCTGCGGGATCTTCTTGATGGTCACGTCCAGGCCGTTCTTCTTGAAGATGCCGGCCTCCTTGGCCAGTGTTAGCGGCGCGAAGCCGGTCCAGCCGGACATGGCGATGGCCACCGGCGTCAGGCTCTGCGCCTGGGCCGCGGTGGCAGCGAGTGCGAGGGCGGTCGCGGCGAGGACGAAGCGATTCATGCGGGCTCCTTGGGGTGATGGGGTGCGAAGGCGTGAATGATGGGTCAGACCGGCGTCCACAGCGCCGGCAGGCCGGGGATTTCGCGGAAGGCGCGGGCCAGCGTGCCGGCATGCACCAGCGCGCCGGCGCGCTCGATCTCCGGCGCGAAGAATCGGTCGCGCTCGAAGCGCGGCACGCCTTCGCGCAGCAGCGCATGCGCGGCTTCCAGCGGCGCGCTGCTGCGTAGCGGGCGCAGGAACTCGATGCCCTCGGCCGCGGCCAGCAGCTCGATGGCCAGGATGTGCGCCACGTTGGCGATCATCGGCTGCAGCCGGCGCGCGGCGAAGGTGGCCATCGAGACGTGGTCTTCCTGGTTGGCGCTGGTCGGCAGGCTGTCGACGCTGGCCGGGTGCGCGAGGCTCTTGTTCTCGCTGGCCAGCGCAGCGGCAGTGACGTGGGCGATCATGAAGCCGCTGTTCAGCCCGGCGTCGGCCGTCAGGAAGGGCGGCAGCCGCGACACGTTGCTGTCGATCAGCATGGCGATGCGGCGCTCGGCGATGGCGCCGACTTCGGCGATGGCGTTGGCCATCGCGTCGGCGGCCAGCGCCACCGGCTCGGCGTGGAAGTTGCCGCCGGAGATCATCATGCCGTCGTCGGCGAAGACCAGCGGGTTGTCGGTCACCGCGTTGGCCTCGCGCAGCAGCACCAGCGCGGCGTGGCGCAGTTGGTCCAGGCAGGCGCCCACCACCTGCGGCTGGCAGCGCAGGCAGTACGGGTCCTGCACGCGGTCGTCGCCTTCGGTGTGGCTCGCGCGGATCGCGCTGCCGGCGAGCAGCGCGCGGTAGTACTGGGCCACGTCGATCTGCCCCGGCTGGCCGCGCAGCGCGTGGATGCGCGGGTCGAAGGGGCCGTCGCTGCCGCGCGCGGCATCGACCGTCAGTGCGCCGATGACCAGCGCCGATTCCAGCACCGGCTCGAAGGCGAACAGCGCGTGCAGCGCCAGCGCGGTCGAGACCTGCGTGCCGTTGATCAGCGCCAGGCCTTCCTTGGCCTGCAGTTGCAGTGGCTCGATGCCGTGCTCGTTCAACACCGCGGCGGCCGGGCGGCGCTGGCCGCCCACCAGGAACTCGCCCTCGCCCAGCAGCGCCAGCGTCATGTGCGCCAGCGGCGCCAGGTCGCCCGACGCGCCGACCGAGCCCTGGCTGGGGATGAACGGCACCAGGCCGGCGCTGAGCACCGCCAGCAGCGCATCCACCACCTGCTGGCGCACGCCCGAGGCGCCGCGCGCCAGCGAGCCGGCTTTCAGCGCCAGCACCAGTCGCACCACCTCGGGCGCCAGCGGCTCGCCGACACCGACGCTGTGCGAGCGGATCAGGTTCAGCTGCAGCGTCGCGAGATCGGCTTCGCTGATGCGCGTTGACGCCAGCTTGCCGAAGCCGGTGTTGACGCCGTAGACGGGGGCCTTGCCGGCGGCGGCGCGCTGCACCACCGCGGCGCTGGCAGCGATGGCCGAGCGTGCCTCGTCGTCGATGGCGAGCGTCGCCCCACCGACGTGCACCGCCTGCAGCTGTTCGAGCGTGAAATGCCCTGGACGAATCTGCACGCTCAGGCTCCGACCATCGGCAGCTTCAGGCCCTGTTCCTTCGCGCACTGGACCGCGATGTCGTAGCCGGCATCGGCATGGCGCATCACGCCGGTACCGGGGTCGTTCCACAGCACCCGCTCGATGCGCTTGGCCGCCGCGTCCGTACCGTCGCAGACGATGACCACGCCGCTGTGCTGCGAATAGCCCATGCCGACGCCGCCGCCGTGGTGCAGGCTGACCCAGGTGGCGCCGCCTGCCGTGTTGAGCAAGGCGTTCAGCAGCGGCCAGTCGGAGACCGCATCGCTGCCATCGCGCATGCTCTCGGTCTCGCGGTTCGGCGATGCGACCGAGCCCGAATCCAGGTGGTCGCGGCCGATGACGATCGGGCCCTTCAATTCACCCGACTTGACCATGTCGTTGAAGGCCAGCCCGGCGCGGTGGCGCTCGCCCAGCCCGATCCAGCAGATGCGCGCCGGCAGGCCCTGGAAGGCGATGCGCTCGCCCGCCATGTCCAGCCAGCGGTGCAGATGCGCGTCCTGCGGGAACAGCTGCTTCATCTTCGCGTCGGTCTTGCGGATGTCTTCCGGGTCACCCGACAGCGCGACCCAGCGGAACGGCCCCTTGCCCTGGCAGAACAGCGGGCGCACGTAGGCGGGCACGAAGCCGGGGAAGTCGAAGGCGTTCTTCACCCCGGTGTCGTAGGCCACCTGGCGGATGTTGTTGCCGTAGTCGACGGTGGGGATGCCCATCGCCTGGAAGTCGAGCATCGCCTGCACGTGCACCGCGCAGCTCTTGGCCGCGGCGTCGCGCAGCGCCGCATGCTGGCCGGCGTCGTGCTGTGCGGCCTTCCAGCTGTCCACGCTCCAGCCGGCGGGCAGGTAGCCGTTGACCAGGTCGTGCGCGCTGGTCTGGTCGGTCACCAGATCCGGTTTCATGCCGCCTGCCTTGGCGCGCTTCACCAGTTCAGGCAGCAGCTGCGCGGCATTGCCGAGCAGGCCGATCGACACCGCCTTGCCTTCGGCGGTGTACTTCTGCAACCGCGCCAGCGCGTCGTCCAGGTCCGAAGCCTGCTCGTCCAGGTACCTCGAGCGCAGCCGGAAGTCGATGCGCGACTGCTGGCATTCGATGTTCAGGCTGCAGGCGCCGGCAAAGGTGGCGGCCAGCGGCTGCGCGCCGCCCATGCCGCCCAGGCCGGCGGTGAGGATCCACTTGCCCTTCAGGTTGCCGCCATAGTGCTGGCGGCCGGCCTCGACGAAGGTCTCGTAGGTGCCCTGCACGATGCCCTGGCTGCCGATGTAGATCCAGCTGCCAGCAGTCATCTGGCCGTACATCATCAGGCCCTTGCGGTCCAGCTCGTGGAAGTGCTCCCAGGTGGCCCACTTCGGCACCAGGTTCGAATTCGCAATCAAGACCCGCGGCGCATCGGCATGCGTGCGGAACACCCCCACCGGCTTGCCGCTTTGCACCAGCAGCGTCTCGTCCTCGTTCAGCTCGCGCAAGCTCTTCAGGATGGCGTCGAAGCAGTCCCAGTTGCGCGCCGCCTTGCCGATGCCGCCGTAGACCACCAGCGCGTCCGGGTTCTCCGCCACCTCGGGGTCGAGGTTGTTCTGCAGCATGCGGTAGGCGGCTTCGATCAGCCAGTTCTTGCAGCTCAGCTGCGCGCCGCGCGGCGCGCGCACCACACGCGCTTGGGACAGGTTCTGGACGCTGGACAGGTCGGACATGCGGGCCTCGCGAATCGGGTCTTTGGAGTGTTTTCACTTTACTTGACTAGACAAGCCTATGCAAGTAGAGTTTGCCGTCATGAACGCCAGGGATTACCCCAAGTCGTCGCCGCCGCTGGCGCCCTATGCGCGCATCAAGCAGCACCTGAAGGACGAGCTGTCGCGCGGCCGCTGGCCGCCCGGCGCGGCCATGCCGTCGGACGCCGAGCTGGTGGCCCAGTTCGGCGTCAGCCGCATGACGGTGACACGCGCGCTCAACGAGCTGCGCAGCGAAGGCCTGGTCGAACGTGTGCAGGGCGTCGGCACCTTCGCCGCGCACCTGTTCCGCGTCGCCAGCACGCTGCGCATCCGCGACCTGCACGAGGAGATCACCGCGCGTGGCCACCAGCACCATGCCGAGGTGCAGTTGGCGCGCCAGGAGAAGGCGGCCGACGGCCTGGCGCAACGCCTGGGCCTGGCGGTGGGCGCACCGGTGTTCCACACGCTGATCGTGCACTTCGAGGACGGCGTGGCACTGCAGTGCGAGGACCGCTACGTCAACCCGGCCAGCGCGCCCGACTACCTGGGCAACGACTTCACGCAGACCACACCGACGCAGTACCTGCTGCAGGTGGCGCCGCTGTGGGAAGCGCAATATGCGATCGAGGCCGCGCTGCCCACCGCGCAGGAGGCCCGGCTGCTGGGCATCGGCCGCGAGGAGCCCTGCCTGATCGTCGTGCGCCGCACCGTCAGCCAGGACGTGCCGATCACGCTGGCGCGGCTGGTGCATCCGGGCAGCCGCTACCTTCTGCAAGGGGAATTCAAGCCATGAACGCCGTCACCGAACAACGCTTGCGCGAGCGACTGACCCCCGCCTTGGTCGAGGACTTCAAGCGCGACGGCGCAGTCTGCGTGCGCCAGCTGCTGACGCCCGAGGAAGTGGCGCTGCTGCGCGAAGGCATCGACGCCAATCTGGCCGCGCCCAGCCCGCGCGCCAAGGTCGCCAGCCGCCCCGGCGACTCGGGCTTCTTCATCGAGGACTTCTGCAACTGGCAGGACAACGCCGCCTACCGCCGCGTGATCTTCGACTCGGCGCTGCCGGCCGCGGCCGGGCGGCTGATGGGCGCCCGCACGGTGCGGCTGTACCACGACCACATGCTGACCAAGGAGCCGGGAACGCGCGCGCCCACGCCCTGGCACCAGGACCAGCCCTACTACAACATCGACGGCGCGCAGAACATCAGCATGTGGATCGCGGTCGACCCGGTGCGCCGCCATTCGACGCTGGAGTTCGTCGCCGGCTCGCACCTGGGGCCGTGGCTGATGCCGCGCAGCTTCATGGACCACCAGGCGAAGTGGTTCCCCGAAGGCAGCCTGGCCGACCTGCCCGACATCGATGCGCAGCGCGCGCGTGGCGAAGGCGGGCACCGCATCCTCGGCTGGGAGATCGAGCCGGGCGACGTGGTCTGCTTCCACATGCTGGCGCTGCATGCCTCGGCCGGGGTCGACGGCGACCGGCGGCGGCGCGTGTTCTCGGTGCGCTTCCTCGGCGACGACATCCGCCATGCGCCGCGCGCCTGGGTCACCTCGCCCGAGTTCCCCGGCCTGGCCGAGCGGCTGCCGGCCGGCGCGCCGATGCACGACCCGCTGTTCCCGGTGCTGTGGGAGGCCTCGTGAACCTGCTGCGCTGCGACGCCGTCGAGCCCCAGCCGTGGAGGAACGGCGGCGGGCTGACGCGCGAGCTGCTGGCCTGGCCGGCGCGGGATGGCTGGGCGCTGCGCATCAGCGTCGCCGACATCCGCGCCGACGGGCCCTTCTCGGCCTTCGCCGGCGTCGACCGCTGGTTCGCGGTGCTCGAAGGCAACGGCGTGAGGCTGGTGCTGCCCGAAGGCCAGCGCCGCGTCGCAGCCGGCGATGCGCCGCTGCACTTTGCCGGCGAGGCCGCCCCGCCCTGCGAGCTGCTCGACGGCGCGACGCGCGACCTGAACCTGATGCTCAAGCGCGAC
>DAORHX010000205.1:0-6694 GCA_035438245.1 Rubrivivax sp. | reverse complement strand
GGCAGCAGCGTGCGGCCACGCGCTGCGGTGCGCGAGATCAGGCGCGCGAGCCGCGCCAGCGCCTCGCCGACGCGGTAGGGCTGGCGGCCGTAGGTGGCTGCCAGCATCACCAGGTCGGCCGCCTCGGGCGGCGCCGGCGCGCGCAGCAGCGGGTCGTCGGCGCGTCCCAGCGTGCCGGCATACAGCAGTGACTGCGCGCCGCAGTCCAGCCGCACGATGGCCGCGCCCAGTCCCTGACCGGCCGGGCTGAGCCGCAACCTGAAACCCGGCGCCGGCTCGAAGTCGCTGGCGAACGGGCAGGGCTGCAGCAGGCGCAGCGCGCGCCGCGCCGCGTCCTCGGTGTACAGCGGCAACGCCGGCACGTGCTTGCCGTAGCCCAGCGCATTGGCCAGCCGCGCCTCTTCCTCGAAGCGCCGGCCGGCTTCGGGCAGCAGCAGCCGGCACAGCGCCACGGTGGCCGGCGTGGCATGGACGGGGCCATCGAAGCCCAGTTCGACCAGCCGCGGCAGGAAGCCGCTGTGCGCGGCGTCGGCGCGGCTGAGCACCACCGCGTCGATCGAACGACTGGCCACGCCGAGCGCGGCACGGTTGTGCAGCCGCAGCTGCTTGAGCCCCTGGAACAGGCCGCAGTCCAGCAGCAGCCTGTGGCCCGCGTGTTCGACCAGCAGCTTCGAGCCGCCCACCGTACCCGCGCCGCCCAGGAAGCGCAGTTGCATGCCGTCTACTCGACCGTGCGCAGCAACAGCGCCTGCAGCGCGAAACACCGGTTGCGGGACAGGTCCGACGCACTGCCCAGCTGTGCGGCCAGCCAGGTCAGCAGCGGCTCGTTCGTCGTCTGCCCGTCGTACACCGCGATGCCGGCCAGCTCGGCCATGCGCTGCACCAGCGCGACGCTCAGGCCGTGGCACTCGACCGCGTCGTACAGGCGGCCGAGCATGCGCGCGGTGTGGGTGACTTCCTGCACGCTGCTGTGCTCGGACAGGCTCATGCCGATGTGCGCGACATGGGCGCCAAGCCCGCTGGCCGCCTGGCGGAACAGCAGCGCCGGCGCCTGCATGTCGTCGGCGCACAGCAGCCCCAGGTTCTTGCCCCGCAGCAGCGGCTGCGCGCGACCTGCCGCCGCGTCGCGCTGCAACGCGCGCGCCTGGGCGAGCAGTGCCGTTTCGTCGATCGGCGACAGCACGGCCGGGGTGGTGGCGTGCGTGGAGAAGCGGGCGTAAGCCATGGGCGGCCGATGCAGCGTGGTCGGTGACATGCGCAGTGGGCGAAGCGTATCCAAGCCCCTGGCGCCAGCATTGACGGCTGTCAAGCGATGCTGCCGTGGCGCCGCCGAAGCGGCGTTGTCACCATCGGTTTACACAGCGTTACCGAACGCGCCACACCATTGACAGCGCGTTGGCAGACCCTGCCTAGCATCGCTTGCGTTCACCCCAGGAGGAGCAGATGCTGAGCAGCACCGCGTTTACCGCCACCACCGCCACGCGGTCCGGCGCCATCGACCCGACGGCCCCGGCGCTGAGCTGGGACGAGGACGCCAACCGCCGCGCCAGCCAGCACATCGCCGAGACGCTGGCCCTGCTGCACGAGGCGTTCACGCCGCAGCGGCGCATCGTGCATGCCGGCGACGTGATCTACCAGAGCGGCGAGCGCTTCGGCAACCTGTACGTGCTGAATTCCGGGTTCTTCAAGGTCGTCAACCTGGCGCCGGACGGTCGCGAGCTGGTGGTGGGCCTGAAGTTCCGCGGCGACTGGCTCGGTTTCGACGGCATCGCCGGCGGCCGCTACAGCTGCGACGCCGTGGCGATGGACACCGGCGAGGTCTGGGTGCTGCGCTACGAGCAGATGCTGGAAGTCTGCGCGCGCCGCCCCGAGCTGCTGCGGCTGCTGCACGAGGCGATGAGCCGCGAGATCGCCCGCGACCGCGATTCGCTGATGTCGGTGTGCACGCTCAGCGCCGATGCGCGCGTGGCCGACTTCCTGCGCTACTGGGCCGAGTCGCTGGCGCGGCGCGGCATGCGCACCGACCAGATCACGCTGCGCATGACACGCGCCGAGATCGGCAACTACCTGGGCATGACGCTGGAGACGGTCAGCCGCGCGCTGTCGCGTCTGGCGCGCTGCCAGCTGATCCACTTTGCCGAGAAGGGCCGGCGCGACATCCGCATCCCGCAGGTCGAGGCGCTGGCCGAGTTCGTGCAGCGCAGCCTGGCGCCGGCCGACGTGGTGCTGCAGTAGCCGCGTCGCCGGGTCGGTGGCGACGGCGCTACCGACGCGCCGCCATCAGCCGCGCCATGGCCGAGGCCAGTTCGGCGCGCGAGCACGGCTTGCGCAGCAGTTCCCAGTCGAGCGGCGCGTCGCGGTCGGCATCGAGCAGTTCGGCCGAATAGCCCGACATCAGCAGCACCGCCAGCTTCGGCGCGCGCGCCTGGGCCAGCGTGGCCAGTTGCGTGCCGCGCATGCCCGCGCCGAGCGCGATGTCGCTGAGCAGCAGGTGGAAGCCGGCCTGCGCATGCAGCGCCTGCAGCGCCTGCTCGCCGCTGGCCACCGGCGTGACGCGGCAGCCGAGCGTGTCGAGGAAGCCGCGCACGACGTCGCGCACCTCGGCATCGTCCTCGACCAGCAGCACCTCCAAGCCGTCGGGCAGCGCCGCCTCGGCTGCCGGCGCGTCGCTCGGCGGGGCGGCCGCATCGCCGTGCCGCGGTAGGTACAGCGTCAGCGTCGTGCCGGCCCCCAGCGTGCTGTGCAGCGCGACTGCGCCATGCGACTGACGCACGAAGCCGTAGACGGTGCTCAGGCCGAGCCCGGTGCCGCGCCCGGCGTCCTTGGTGGTGAAGAAGGGCTCGAACGCGCGCTGCCGGACCGTTTCGGACATGCCGCTGCCGGTGTCGGCGATGGCGATGGCGACGAAGCCGCCGGGCGCGGCGTCCGCGTCGTCCAGGCTGCTGCGCACGTCGGCCGGCAGCGCAGCGCACGGCGCGGCCGAAAAGCGCAAGCGGCCGCCTTCGCGCATCGCGTCGCGCGCATTGATGGCGATGTTCAACAGCGCCGATTCGAGCTGCCCCGGGTCGGCCAGCACCGGCGGGCAATCGGCCGCCACCGCCACCTCGATGGCGATGCGCTGGTCGAGCGTGCGGCGCAGCATGTCGGCCAGCGACTGCACCAGCTGGCCGACGTTCAGCGCGCTGGGCTGCAGCACCTGGCGCCGCGAGAAGGCCAGCAGCTTGCCGGTCAGCTCGGCACTGCGGTGCGACGCCCGCTGCGCCGCGCCGAGGAGCTGCCGCGCATGCGCGTCGGCCGCCAGCGCCGGCAGCTCCTCGAGCACCTGCAGGTTGCCCTGGATGACGGTGAGCAGGTTGTTGAAGTCGTGGGCAATGCCGCCGGTCAGCTGGCCGACGCTTTCCAGCCGCTGCGCGTGTTCGAGCGCACGTTCGGACTGCGCGCGCTGCAGGCTGGTGGCCAGCAGGTTGGACAGCGACTGCAGGAAGCGCAACTCGTCGTCACCGAAGCGCTGCCGCTGCTTCGAGCACACGACCACCGAGCCGATGCCCCGCCCGCGGTCGGACAGCGGCACGGCGAGCATCGCCTGCATCCCGGCGAGGCGGCAGCGGGCCGGCAGCTCGAAGCCGTCGCCGCCCGCGTCGGCCGCTTCGGGCACGACCACCGCACGCGCCTGGCGCAGCACGTGGCCGGGCAGTGTGTCCGGCTGGTTGGGCACGCGCATGCCGACGTGTTCACCGGGCAGCAGGCCGACGCCGCTGACCAGGCTGAACTCCAGGCCGTTGCCGTCGAGCAGGAAGACCATCGCCGCATCGGCCTGCAGCGCCTCGACGGCGGCCACCGGGCCATGGTCGAGCACCACCTGCGGCTCGCGTTCATCGACCGCCAGGCGGCTGAGCTGCGCCAGGTGTTCGCTGTAGCGCGCGCGCCGCAACGCCTGCTGCACGCGCGGGTACGAGGCGACATCGCGAATGGCCGCCACCACGCACGGCTGGCCGTGGTCGTGCAGCGGACTCAGTGCGATCTCGACCATGACCTCGCTGCCGTCCTTGCGCAGCGCCACCAGCTCCCGCTGCAGCCCCATCGGCCGCGGCCGCGGCGCCTGCGCATAGCTGCGACGGTATTCGACATGGCGCGCGCGGCTGGCCTGCGGCACGAGCTGCTCGACGTCGAGGCCGGCGAGCTCGTGTTCGGCATAACCGAGCAACTGCGCGCACGCCGGGTTGGCGCGCAGGATGCGGCCGTCGGCGCCGACCACCAGCAGCGCATCCGGATAGGCGAAGAACAGCGAGCGCAGCAGGGCGTCGTCGGCGCCTGCGGTCATGCCGCGGACACCGGCGGCACCAGGATGTAGCCGGCGCCGCGCACCGACTTGATCAGCTGGGGCTCGGCGACGTCGGGCTCGAGCTTGCGGCGCAGCCGCCCCACCTGCACGTCGATCGTGCGGTCGAAGGGCGCGGCTTCGCGGCCGCGCGTGGCTTCGAGCAGGAAATCACGCGACAGCACACGACCCGGGTGCAGCGCGAAGGTGTGCAGCAGGTCGAACTCGCCGCCGGTCAGCGCCACGTCCTGGCCGTGCGCGTCGCTGAGCCGGCGCGCGTCGACGTCGAGCAGCCAGCCGGCGAAGCGCAGCCGCCGGCGTTCGGGCGCGGCGCTCGCCTCGACCGGCGGCGCCGGCACCAGACGGCGCAGCACCGCCTTGATGCGCGCCAGCAGTTCGCGCAGGTCGAAGGGCTTGGTCACGTAGTCGTCGGCGCCGATCTCGAGCCCGACCACCTTGTCGACCGCGTCGCCGCGGCCGGTGACGATGACCAACCCGCAACGCCAGCGTTCGCGCAGCTGACGCGCGATGGCGAAGCCGTCCTCGCCCGGCAGCCCGAGGTCGAGCAGCACCAGCGCCGGCGCATCGTCGCGCATCGTGTCCATCAGCGCCGCGCCGCTGTGCAGCTGCGTGACGCGATAGCCGTGCCCTTGCAGGTAGCCGCCGAGCAGACGGGTGATGTCGACTTCGTCGTCGAGCACGGCGATGTGGGTCGGTACGGTCACGCGGGCAACGGGTCAGGATCGACAGGCCGCGCAGCGTACCAGCTTTGCGCTGCCAGGCGCGGCGCCGCAGCGGCGGCCGTTGCGACCGCATCCCGAAGGCCCGCCGCGGCTACGCGTCGGCTTTCGGCGCGGCGGGCTTCTTCGTGTGGCCGAGGAACACCAGCGCACTGTCGAAGGCCGACGCCGAGAACGCCAGCGCCGCAGCGAAATCCTTGTCGGACAGCTGCCGGGCCGCGCCGTGGCTGCGGTAGATGTTGGCGAACTCGCGCTCGCGCCCGGCCTGCACCAGCAGCTTGCCGATGCCCAGCGCCTCGAGCGACTTCCACACCCGCGGGTTGTACGAGCGCGTCAGCTGCAGGATGAAGGTGATCGGGTCGTTGCGGCCGAGGATGGTCGCCAGGCGCAGGATCAGGTCGAACGGCAGGCCGACCTTGCCGCTTTCGACCAGCGCCATGAAGCTCGGGTCCTTCAGCTCCAGCGCCTGGCCAAGGTCATCGAGCGTCAAGCCGGCGGCCTCGCGTGCATCGCGCACCAGCGCGGCGGCCTTGGCCACCGCGGCCTTCGGGCCGGGCCGCTGGATCGACGCCGCGGCCAGCGCCAGCGACATGTCGGCGGCCGTGCCCACGCCACCGAGCAGGCTGCCGGTCCACGAATGCAGCTGGCGCGCCAGCGAGCGCACGGCCGCGCCACCGGCCTCCTGCAAGGTCGGCAGGTTGGCCTCGGCCGGCGACGCCTTGACGCGCCCGGCGCTTCGCGGTGCGGCAGTCTTGCGGGCGGCTTTGGGCATGAACAGCTCCTGGTCGGGTCGCGCAAGTCGCGAGCATACCCGGCGACCCGGCGTGCGCGCCGCGTCGTGCCTACCCTTGAAGCGCGCGGCTTTGCTGCAATATGCCCACTATGTCAGGGGCCGCCGCGGCGGCCCTCCGTCCGAGGTGCCGACTCGATAGAATTGGCCGATGCCTGCGCAGAAGCCCAAGCCCCCTGTACCTGCCCCGGTGGAGCCGCGGCCGGACGACGGGCAGGGCGTGGTCGTGGCCGAGCGCAAGACCTTGCGCACCAAGCCGCCGCGCATGTATCAGGTGCTGATGCTGAACGATGACTACACGCCGATGGAATTTGTCGTGATGGTTCTGCAACAGTTCTTCCAGCGTGACCTGGAAACCGCCACACTGATCATGTTGAAGATCCACCATGAAGGCAAGGCGGTGTGCGGCGTCTATCCGAAGGACGTCGCCGCGACGAAGGTGGAGTTGGTGGTGGCCGCGGCGCGTCGCGTCGGTCACCCGTTGCAGTGCACTATGGAGGCCGCATGATCGCGCAAGAACTGGAAGTCAGCCTGCACATGGCCTTCGTCGAGGCGCGTCAGCAGCGGCACGAGTTCATCACCGTCGAGCATTTGCTGATGGCGCTGCTCGACAACCCGTCGGCGGCCGAAGTGCTGCGCGCCTGCGCGGCCAACATCGATGACCTGCGCAAGAGCCTGGTCGGCTTCGTCAAGGAGAACACGCCGACGGTGTCCGGCACCGAGGAAGTCGACACGCAGCCGACGCTGGGCTTCCAGCGCGTGATCCAGCGCGCCATCATGCATGTGCAGAGCACCGGCAGCGGCAAGAAGGAAGTCACCGGCGCCAACGTGCTGGTGGCGATCTTC
>DAORHX010000204.1:0-6699 GCA_035438245.1 Rubrivivax sp. | reverse complement strand
CGATGCGGCGACCGCGGCGGAAACGGATTGGGCGCAGATCGTCGCGCTGTACGACGCGCTGGGCGCCCGCACGCCTTCACCGGTGGTCGACCTGAACCGCGCCGTTGCCGTCGGCATGGCCTTCGGGCCCGAGGCGGCGCTGCCGCTGGTCGATGCGCTGGCGCAGGATCCGCTGCTGCAGCGCTACCACCTGCTGCATGCGGTGCGCGCCGATCTGCTGGCCCGGCTCGGCCGGCTCGACGAGGCGAGCGACGCGCTCGAACGTGCGGCGGCGTTGACGGGCAACGAACAGGAGCGGCAGTTGCTGGACGAGCGGCGGCAAGGGTTGGTGCGGCGCTGATTGGCGCCGGCGCCGCCGGCCCTGTCGAAGTTCGCGTGGCTGGTTCGTCGTGTGGGTACGGCGCGACCGCGCCGGGAACTCGACACCACCTCAAACCCGAAGGAGCATGCAGTGTCCATCACCGTCACCCCCTACCTGAGCTTTGCCGGCAACACGCGCGAAGCGTTCAGCTTCTATGCCAAGGCCCTCGGCGCGACCATCGACGCGATGATGTCCTACGACGACATGCCGGCGCTGCCCGAAGGCGGCGGCTGTGCCGACGCTGGCGCCGCACCCCGCGGCGACGGCATCATGCACGCGAGCCTGAAACTGCCCGGCGGTGCCCGGATCTTCGCCGGCGACGTGCCGCCGGGCCTGCCCTTCGACGGCATGAAGGGCGTGATGATCGCCGTGGAGTACGACACCGTCGACCAGGCGCACAGCGCGTTCCACGCGCTGGCGCAAGGCGGGCAGGTCACGATGCCGCTGGCGCCGGCCTTCTGGGCGCAGACCTTCGGCATGCTGACCGACCGCTTCGGCGTGGCCTGGGGGATCAACGGCGCGCCGATCGATTTCGCCGGCAAGTGACGGCGTGAAGTGGTGTCGGGCGCGGCGTGTCCGAAACTTTGGCGGTCCTTGCGTCGTCAAGCTGCGCCCGTGGACTCACTTGTCGCCGCCGCCGGGCGCGCGCTGGCCGCTGGCGACGCGCCGGGTGCGCTCGAGCGCGTGGCGCTGCGCAGCGATCCTTCACGCGCATGAAGCGGCGCGACCCCGCGGGTACAGTGCCGCCGGCGGCCGGATCGACTTCGCCGGGCCGCATGGCCGCGGGTGACCTGCGTTGACGTCGCTGGCCGAATCCGACGCGTTGGCCGCCGTGGAGCGACTTGCGTTCCAGGCTTCATGCTCGTGGCTCAGACCGGCCACCCTTGCGCTCAGCTCAAAGGCTCGCGCAGCACGATCCAGGCCAGCAGGCCCAAGCCTGCCAGCATGCAGGCACCGCCCACGTGGAGCGCGGGGATCAGCGTGAACCACGCGCCGACGGGCATCGCCAGCCCACCCAGCACACAAAGCAGCGCGGCGGTGTTGTGCCGCACGCTGCGCACGCTGCGCACGCTGCTCCGGCAGCGCCAGGCCACGATCAGCAGGGCGATGCCGAGCGTCGTCCACTTCAACTGGCTGGCGAACGTGATGTCGGCCACTGTGGCATCGGTGAGGCTGGTGCGCATCAGCTCGTCGAGTGCTCGGCCGGTCATGCTGTTCTCGGCGATGTCGAACAGACCGGCGACCACCGCGGGCACGCACAGCCACTGACGCCCCATCGGGTGCCGCTGCGGCGACGGCCCATAGTGCAGCGTCAGGAACACCAGCAAGGCCACGTAGGCCGGCACCAGCAGCAGCGAGTCGGCCAGCAGATGCGCGCGCAGCCTCGGGAAGCCGGTGACCTGGGTCGCGTCGATGCCGGCGGCCCAGTCGTCGAGCAGGATCTGCCGGAAGCGCAGCGCGTCGGGGGCCAACTCGAGCGGCACCACCGAGACGCCCCAAGGCTGGGTTACGGTCACGGCCAGCAGCGCCACGGCGGCCAGAACCAGGATCCCATGCAAGGCACGGCGCTGGCGGCTGCCGAGCCCGTTCATCGCCGGCACACCACGTCGGCGGCCGGGGCCGAAGCCTCCCCGGCCAGGCGGCTGCGAATCCGCGGCAGCGCGTCGGCCACGGCGCGCTGGGCGCCGTCGTCCAGCGCCTGGCGCGAGGCGGCAGACAGCGCCCAGCCCAGTGGCGCGACCGCCTGCTCCTGCGGCACGACGATGTCGATCAGGTCCGGGCCCAGCAAGCGCTTGGCCGTGCCCCGCGCCGTGATCGCATGCGAGCCGCGCACGTTGGCCAGCGCCCGCACCACCGAGCCGGCTTCGGGGAACAGCCGGCTCACATCCTGGGCATGCGCACAAGGCTGGTCCAGCGGCTCGCGAGCGTTGCGGATGACGATCAGCAGCGGCGTGAATTCCTTCATGCCGGGGTGCCGACGCAAGCCGGCCATGGCTTCCAGCGCCGACTGCACGCCCGAGTTGTCGAAGTAGCCACCGTCGACCAGCCGGATGCGCGGCGGCACGTCCGCGGCGGCCCCATCGATCGGCACCGTGCCCGCCGGGCTGATCAGCGGAAAGCGCGCGCTGTGGTGCACCAGGCCGGCCAGGCTCTGGTCGCGCGCAGCGCTGCCGCTGCGCATGGCGTCGAAGGTGTTGACGAACATCGAACGGTCCGTCGGCAGCTGCGTCAGCGCGACGCGCTCCCCGGTCTCGACGCGCGTGGCGTTGAGGATCAGCTGCGGCAGCGCGGGGCAGTCGGCATACAGCTGCTGCAGCGTGCGCTCGAAGGGCTGGCCGGGCAGATGTGCGAAGGCCCGCTGCCACGACGACTCGATGGCGCGCGAGCGGTCCAGCGGGCCGATGGCGATCGGCACGAAGCGCTGCATCAGGTCGCCGTAGAGCATGCCGGCGACCGCCGGCGCGACGAAGTCGGGCGACAAGGCGGTCGACGCCGCCAGCGCCGGTGGCGCCGGGCTGCGCAGGCCGACCGCGCGGGGTGAGGCGGGCGCCACCATCGGGCGGTTCGGGCAGTAGTCGCTGCGATGCGTGGCCAGCCAGGCGGCCACGCCCAGGCTGCCGCCGGAGACGCCGGAGAGCACGCGAATGCGCTGTGTCAGGCTCGGGTCCGCGGCATGCAGTTCGTCCAGCACCGCGGCGGTCCAGTAGGCGGCGCGGATGCCGCCGCCCTCGCTGGCGACGAACAGGACCTTGCCGTCCTGCGGCAAGCCCTTGGCGAAGGCGTCGAAGACCTCCGGCGCTGCGCCGGGTGCCGGCGGCGCGTCGGCCACGGTCTGCACGACGTGGTTGTCGTTGCAGCGCGCCAGCAGCACGCCGGCGACGAGGATCACCCAGATCCACAGCGGCGGCAGCGCCTGACGCAGCGGCACGTAGGTCAGCACGAAGCTGCCGAACAGGTTGATCGACGCCAGCGCAAAGGCCGCCACCGCCGCCGCACCGACCATGCGCGGCAGCGTCACCGGGAACAGGATGAACAATGCAGCCACGGCGAAGGACAGCGCGACCGCCCAGACCATCACGCGCCGCGTCGGCTGCGGCGTCGCTTCGTGGGTCGCGATCTGCGACGGCTGATTCGTCCCCGACAGCGGGTCGTGGCGGCGCTCGGGCCCGCTGCCCAGCCCGAGCCAGTCGAGCAACTGCCCGCGGCGCCAGTAGAACAGCAGCAGCGCCAGCGCCAGCAGCGCAAAGCCGCCGGCCCAGGCGAAGGCATGAAAGGCCTCGTCCTGCTGCAGCGCCGGCTGGCGCCGGCTCAGCGCGGCCAGACCGACCGCGATGGCCAGCGGCGCGGCGAAACCGAAGACCCGGGGCAGCCAGGTCTGCCAGGGGCCGGTGGCCGGCAGCGGCAGCGCGACCATCTGCGCGGTCAGCAGCCAGCGGCTCGAGTACCAGAGCGACAACGACAGCGCGGCACTGGCGGCGAGCAGGAAGATCAGCCCGGCGTAGGAGTGGTCGCCGAGCCTTGCGGGAATCGCCGCGGCGCTGACCAGGGCGCGCAACACGTCGCGCCCCTGGTCGCTGTAGATCAGCCCGAACAGCACCAGCAGGCTGGCCAGCGGGAACATCAGGCGCACGCTGCCGCGCAGCAGGTCGGCCCACAGATGCGGCAGCGGGCGCGGCTCGTCTTGCATGATGTTCCTGGAGCTGCGGCCGCCGGCTGAGCTCAGGCGCGCGGCGCCGGCACGGCGGCTGCCGGCGGCAAGGGCGCGCGCAGCAGCGCTTCGACGTCGAGAATGCCGGCCCCGAAGGCCCCCGGCTTCCACCCCGGCGGCACGCGCGCCGTCTGCGCCGCGAGCGCGCGGAAGGCCTCGATGCGTTGCCATGGCTGCGCATACGCGGCATCGAGGGCCGCGCCATGACGGGCCAGCCACAGCGCCGCGGCGCCGCTGGTGATGGCGGTGGCGTAGGAGCTGCCGTCGCCACCGCCGCCATAGTCGAAGCGGGGGCCGCGCTTGACGTTGGCGCGGCGCAGGTCGTCGGCATAACTCGACCAGTCGGTCTCGGGCCCGTAGCTGCTGCCGGACCAGGGCACATCGGCTGCGGTCACCCCACCCACCGCCAGCGTGCGGTTCAGCCGTGCCGGGGCGACCACCGGGTTGACGATGTTGCCGGCGGCGCAAACCATGATCACCCCCGCGTCGTAGGCCTCGTTGACGGCATCGCGCAGCTCGCGGTCGATGTGCGCCAGGAACACCCCCAGGCTGACGTTGATCACCCGCACCCCGCCGATGCCGAGCAGGTGGCGCACGCCGTCGCGAAAGGCGCGCTGCCGGGTGTTGATCCAGACGCTGTCGGTGATGCGCACCGGTACCAGCGGCGCCTTGGGCGCGACGCCGTAGAACGCGCCGCCCGCCGCGCCCGGTGCATGGCCGCAGATCGTGGCGCCGATGCGCGTGCCGTGGCCGGCCGAGCCGCCGATCAGGTTGTCGCGGCCGCCGCCGGGTTCGGCCGACGGCAGCATGGCTTCGCCGATGGGCGGGTCGGGCATGAAGGTGCGGGCGTTGGCCTGGTCGATCCAGGGGGCACCCGGGAAGCCGAAGGCCGGATGTTCGCTGTAGCCGGTGTCGAGGTGGCCGACCTTGATGCCACGCCAGTCGATCGCGTCGGGGCCACCCAGCAGCGCCCAGGCCTGCGGCACCTTCGACTGCCGCAGGTGCCAGTCCAGAACGCCGGGTGCGGCGCGCACTGCCGGGGCGACACGCGGCGGCAGCTGCTGCACGTCGCGCAGCGCGACCAGCGTGGCCGAGGTGGCATCGTCGATCGGGTCGATGCGCGAGATGCCCAGCACCGCCAGCAGCGGGCCGGCGCCGATGGCGGGGTAGTCCGTCTCGATGGCACGCACCAGCGGCGCGCGCAGCACCGCCTGCGTGGCCCCCACCGGCCACAGCCGCGTATCCAGCCCCGGCAGATAGCGCCGCAGGCGGCGTTCCACGTCGGCAGGCGAGCGCCCGTCGGTGGTGAGCAGGACGTTGCTGGTCATGGTGGGAATCCTCCGGACCGAGGCCGCCGGTTGTAGCGCAGCGCAGGGGGGCTGCGCATCCCACGATCGACGTACGGGTCGGTGCTCGGGCTCGCTGGCCCGCACAAGCAAGTTGAACCGGGTCGTCCATGGGTCGCGTCCGGCAAAGCCGAAGGACCAGACGCTCACCCCCGATCCCGACAACCTGTTCCCGGCAGTCTCACCTCGCAGGCGGGCAATCGCTGCGAGATCAGGTTCGGGCTAACCGCCGGTGCACGCAACCGGCATGGCGCGCCCCACGGCCCAGGACGTGCGACCCTGCTCGATGAGCAGCGTCTGCCGTCCGCTGGAGAACGTGGTGCCCGACTCTCCGATCGCCGGAAGATCGACGGCCGTCGCTCCGTCAACGGAGACCGAGGCGCGGTCGCCCATCAAACGCACCGCCAGGCGTGTCCCGTCGCAGACGTAGCTGCTGACGGGATAGGGATTGCCGACACCGATCGACGGACCTGGCATCGGCTGGTGGCAGGCCGCCAGCGTCCAGGCGGCAAACGCGCCGACGATCGAACAAAGACAGAATCGCATGCATCCCCCTCGGTCGGCTCCGTGGCGATATTGCCACCGTTGCAGCCGGTCGCCCACTTCACTGCGATCGCGACGCGCCGCGTTCCGTGGAGGCCCTGCGCATCGACTGGGCGCGCAGCGGCGTGTATGGTGCAACAAGCCGAGACCCGGCATGGCGGCGACGCAGCAGCCGGCTCCGACCGATAGCGCCCCCACGACCTGCCCAGGAGTGCCCATGCGAGCCGTCCGTCCCATCCTGATCGCCGCCGTGTCGGTCGCCGCGGCCGCACTGTTCCCCGCCGCGTCGGCGCAAGGCCCGGCGGCCGCCGGTGTCGTCTTCGAGAACGTGCGCATCTTCGATGGCGTCTCCGGACGCTCGAGCGGTCCGTCGAACGTGCTCGTGGTCGGCAACCTGATCAGGTCGATCACGAGCGCACCGATCGCCGACCCGCCGGGCACGAGCGTGCAGCGCATCCAGGGCAGCGGACGCACGCTGATGCCCGGGCTCATCGACAACCACTGGCACACGATGCTGGTCCGGCCGACCCCGGCGCAGCTGCTGACGGGGGACTTCGGCTACATGGTTCTGCTGGCCGGCGCCGAGGCGACGGCCACGCTGCTGCGCGGGTTCACGACGGTGCGCGACCTCGGCGGGCCGTCGTTCGGGCTGAAGCAGGCCATCGACGACGGCACCGTGGTCGGCCCGCGCATCTACCCGAGCGGCGCGATCATTTCGGTCACCAGCGGCCACGGCGACT
>DAORHX010000203.1:0-6701 GCA_035438245.1 Rubrivivax sp. | reverse complement strand
GGCCCGCCCGCGGCCCCATGCGCGCACGCTCGAAAGGGGGTTCTCCACTGACAGCAATGCGGCGGGAGCGCGCGCAGCTCTTGTACCGTCGATCGCGAAACGTGGTCAGTCGAGGATCGGCACCTGTCCGTCGCGCAGCGCGGCGCGCGCATGCTCGTAGTCGGGCAGCACCGAGCGCACCACGTCCCAGAAGGCCGGGCTGTGGTTCATCTCGCGCAGGTGCGCCAGCTCGTGCGCGACCACGTAGTCGATGACGGCCATGCCGAAGTGCACGAGCCGCCAGTTCAGCCGGATCGAACCGTCGGCATTGGCACTGCCCCAGCGCGTCGCGGCCGAGCTCAGGCCGATGCGCCGCACCTGCACCTGCAGCCGCGGCGCGTACAGCGCGCAACGCTCTTCGAAGATGCGCCTCGCCTGGCGCTGCAGCCAGCTCTGCACGACGTCGCGGATCTGCTCGGGCGTGGCCGGCGTCGGCAAGCCGACGCGCAGCGTGCCGCAGCCCATCGCATCGTCCGCGGGGGTCAGCATGGCGCCGGTGGCGCGCGCATCGAGCCGCACCACCACCGTGCCGCCGAGGAAAGGCAGCCGTGCGCCGTCGCGCCAGTCGATGCGCGCCGATTCCAGCCTGAGCGCGCGCTCGCGCTGCTCGCGCAGCTTGCGCAGGATCCAGCCGCGCTTGTCCTGCAGCGCGCTGTCGAGCTCCTTCGCGCCGACCCAGCGCGGCGCGCTGACCGACAGCCCCTCGGGCCCGACGACGAAGCCGATGCTGCGCCGGCGCGCACGCCGCATTTCATAGGCCACCAGGTGGCCGTCGAGACAGACGTCGCGCTGCGCGCGCGGGTGCCTGAAGACCTCGCCGTGCAGACGCTCGCGCGGCGCATCGACGGCGACGTCGGGCTCGTCGAACAGCGAGCGCTGCAGCAGCTGCCACGCGGCGTGCACTGGCGGCAATGCGCGCGAACCCATTCAGCGGTAGGCCTCGGGGTCGATGCGCCGCATCTCGGACTCGATCCAGGTTTCGACTTCGGCCATCAGCTCGTCGGCCTGCCGCCCTTCGACCGCGATCGGCCGGCCGATGCTGATGTCGACCACCCCGGGGTGCAGCAGGAAGCTCTTGCGCGGCCAGCAGCGTGCCGAAGCCACCGCGATCGGCACGATCGGCGTGCCGGTGTCAATCGCCAGCCGCGACGCGCCGAACTTGTACCGGCCCTTCTGGCCGCGCGCGATGCGCGTGCCCTCGGGAAACATGATGACCCAGGTGCCCTGGGCCATGAAACGGCGCCCCTGTTCGGCCACCCTGGCCCAGGCCTCGGCGCCCTTGCTGCGGTCGATGTGGATCATGTCCAGCCTGCCGATCGCCCAGCCGAAGAACGGGATCAGCAGCAGTTCCTTCTTGAACACATAGCACAGCGGGTGCGGCATCAGCACCGGGTAGGCGAAGGTCTCCCAGACCGACTGGTGCTTCGACGCCAGCAGCACCGCACGCTTGTCTTCGGCCGCCGTCGGCAGGTATTCCATGCCCTGCACACGATGGCGCACGCCGCAGATCGCGCGCGCCCCCCAGATCGCCAGCCCGACCCAGAAAATGCACATCCGGTACAGCGGCATGCCGTGGATGAACAGCGAGGCGACGACCACCGCGACGGCCACCGGCACCACGGTGAGCAGCATCCACGCCATCAGCATCGCCGAGCGCAGGAACAGCCAGGCGGCCCACACGTCGATGGCCCTATAGCGGCGCCGACTGCGAATCGCGCAGATGTTCGCGCTCGAGCAGGTGCGTGGCCAGCGCGTTCAGGTCGGCATGCACGAAGGTGCCGGGCACCTGCGCCGCCAGTTCGTTGAGCTCGGCGGTACTGCAGGCCGCGGCGCGGCCGCTGCGCACCAGGTGCGGCTCGCAACCGGCTGCCTGCGCGGCCTGCAGGTCGCGCAGCGTGTCGCCGACCATCGGCACGTGGCGCAGATCGACACCGTAGCGCCGGCCGATGTCCAGCGCCAGGCCCGGCAGCGGCTTGCGGCAGTCGCATTCGTCGTCGGGCGTGTGCGGGCAGAAGAACACCGCGTCGACACGCCCGCCCAGCGCGTGCAGCTGGCGCAGCATGTGCGCATGCACGGCGTTGACCGCCGCCATGTCGATCATGCCGCGGCCGATGCCCGACTGGTTGGTGGCCACGACGACATGCCAGCCGGCATGGTTGAGCCGGCACAGCGCTTCCAGCGCGCCGGGCACCGCGACCCATTCCTCGGGCGCCTTGATGTGGTCCTCGCGGAATTCGTTGAGGATGCCATCGCGACCGACGATGATCAGCTTCGGAATCGGCGACATGGCGGCACGACCGTCAGGCGGCCAGCTTGGACAGGTCGGCCACGCGGTTCATCGCCGCGTGCAGCTGGCCCAGCAGCGCCAGCCGGTTGGCGCGCAGCGCCGGGTCGTCGGCGTTGACCATCACCTTGTCGAAGAACTCGTCCACCGGCGCCTTCAGCGCCGCCAGCGAGCGCAGCGAGCCGGCCAGGTCACCGGCGTCGAAGGCCGCATCGGCCTGCCGCGCCACGCGCTGCAGCGCGCCGTGCAGTGCGCTTTCGGCCGGCTCGCCGAACAGCGCGGCGCGCACTTCGACGCCGCCGGCACCGTCGGACTTCTTCAGGATGTTGCCGACACGCTTGTTCGCCGCGGCCAGCGCCGGCGCCTCGGGCAGCGCGGCGAACTGGCGCAGTGCGGCCAGGCGGGCCGGCAGGTCGGCCCAGCGCTCGGGGCGCAGCTCGAGCACGGCGTCGACCTCCTGCGCGCTGTAGCCCTGCTCGCGCAGGTAGCCGACCAGGCGCTCGCGCAGGAACAGCGCCAGTTCGGGCTGCGCCTGCCCGTGTTGCGGGCCGAAAGCCTCGAACGCGCGCTGCACCAGCACCTGGGCATCCAGCGGCAACGCGCGTTCGATCAGCATGCGGACCACCCCCAGCGCATGGCGGCGCAGCGCGAACGGGTCCTTGTCGCCGCTGGGCAGCTGGCCGATGCCGAACAGCCCGGCCAGCGTCTCGAGCTTGTCGGCCAGCGCCAGCGCCACGCCGCACTGCTGGCGCGGCAGCGCATCGCCGGCGAAGCGCGGCTGGTAGTGGTCCTCGATGGCCAAGGCGACTTGCTCGCTCTCGCCATCGTGGCGCGCGTAGTAGCCGCCCATCACGCCCTGCAGTTCGGGAAACTCGCCGACCATGTCGCTCACCAGGTCGGCCTTGGCGAGCAGCGCGGCGCGGTCGGCCGCCTGCGCCAGCGCCGCGCCGCCGAGCTGTTCGCCGATGACGCGCGCCAGCATGCGCACGCGCTCGACCCGCTCGCCCATCGAGCCGAGCCGGGCGTGGTAGACCACCTTGGCCAGCGACGGCACGCGCGACGCGAGCGTCTTCTTGCGGTCCTGGTCGAAGAAGAACTTGGCGTCGGCCAGCCGCGGCCGCACGACCCGCTGGTTGCCTTCGATGATGCGGCTGGGATCGGCCGGGCGGATGTTGCTGACCACCAGGAAGTGCCGCGTCAGCCGGCCTTCGGCGTCGACCAGCGGGAAGTACTTCTGGTTGGCCTTCATCGTCAGCACCAGGCACTCGGCCGGCACGTCGAGGAACTGCGCGTCGAAGGCGCAGGCCAGCACGTTCGGGCGCTCGACCAGCCCGGTGACCTCGTCGAGCAGCGCGTCGTCGTCGATCGGGCGCAGCCCCAGGCCGGCCGCCGCCTGCTGCAGCTGGCGCACGATCTGCTCGCGGCGCTCGGCGAAGCCGGGAACCACCGCGCCGTCGCGCTGCAGTTGCTGCGCGTAGCTGTCGGCGCTGCGCAGCTCGATGCTGGGCACTTCGGACTCGAAACGGTGGCCCTGCGTGACGCGCCGCGCACGCAGGCCGAGCGCCTGCACGTCGAGCACCGCGTCGCCATGCAGCGCGACCAGCCCGTGGGCGGGGCGCACGAAGTCGACGCTCGACCAGCCGTCGGCCAGCTGGTAGCGCATCACCTTGGGAATCGGCAGCTTGGCCAGCGTCTCGTCCAGCGCCTTCTGCAGCCCTTCGGCCAGGCTGGCGCCAGCGACAAGGCTGTCGAGGAACAGCGTCTCGGCCTTGCCTTCGCCCTGGCGCTGCAGCGCCGCCACCGGCGTGTCCGCCGCGCCCAGTGCCGCCAGCTTCTTCAGCAGCGCCGGCGTCGGCTGGCCGGCAGCGTCCAGCGCCACGGCCAGCGGCATCAGCTTGTGCGACAGGCGCCGCTCGGCGGCCTGCGCCGCGACGCCGGCGACATGCACCGCCAGCCGGCGCGGCGTGGCGAACGAGGTGACGGCCGCATCGGCCGCCGCCAGGCCCTGCGCCTTCAGCGCGTCGGTCAGCAGCGTGGCAAACGCCTCGCCGAGCCGCTTCAGCGACTTCGGCGGCAGTTCCTCGACCAGCAGTTCGACCAGCAGGTTCTTCGTGCTCATGCTCAGGCCGCCTTCTTCGCCAGCTGCGCCGCGACCTCGTCGGCCCACTCGCGCGGCGCCATCGGGAAGCCGAGCCGCGCGCGGCTGTCGACGTAGCTCTGCGCCACCGCACGCGCCAGGTTGCGGATGCGGCCGATGTAGGCGGCGCGCTCGGTGACGCTGATCGCACCGCGCGCGTCGAGCAGGTTGAAGGTATGCGCCGCCTTCAGCAGCTGTTCGTAGGCCGGCAGCGCCAGCTGCCGCTCCATCAGGTACTTGCTCTGCCTTTCGTGCGCGGAGAACGCCGAGAGCAGGAAGTCGACGTCGCTGTGCTCGAAGTTGTAGGCGCTCTGCTCGACCTCGTTCTGGTGGTAGACATCGCGGTAGCGCAGGCCTTCGGACCACTGCAGGTCGAACAGGCTTTCCACGCCCTGGATGTACATCGCCAGCCGTTCCAGGCCGTAGGTGATCTCGCCGGTGATCGGCTTGCAGTCGATGCCGCCGACCTGCTGGAAGTAGGTGAACTGCGTGACCTCCATGCCGTTCAGCCACACCTCCCAGCCCAGCCCCCAGCAGCCGAGCGTCGGGTTCTCCCAGTCGTCCTCGACGAAGCGCACGTCGTTGCGCTTCAGGTCGAAGCCCAGCGCCTCGAGGCTGCCGAGGTACAGGTCGAGGATGTCGGCCGGGGCCGGCTTCAGCACCACCTGGTACTGGTAGTAGTGCTGCAGCCGGTTCGGGTTCTCGCCGTAGCGGCCGTCCTTCGGGCGGCGGCTCGGCTGCACGTACGCCGCCTTCCACGGCTCGGGGCCGAGCGCGCGCAGGAAGGTCGCGGTGTGGCTGGTGCCGGCGCCGACTTCCATGTCGTAGGGCTGCAGCAGCGCGCAGCCCTGGCGGTCCCAGTAGTCCTGGAGCGTGAGGATGATCTGCTGGAAGCTGCGCATCGTGAAGGCCCGGGTCGGCGTGG
Organism: Rubrivivax sp.; assembly: GCA_035438245.1. Lineage (GTDB taxonomy): Bacteria > Pseudomonadota > Gammaproteobacteria > Burkholderiales > Burkholderiaceae_C > Rubrivivax. Next base: position 1,316 of record DAORHX010000203.1, on the reverse strand, counting down.
ATGCGCGGATTCTACGAAGCGCCCTTGGCGGCGGCGCGCAGCGCCGGCATCGCCGCCAGCGCCGCCACCGCCACCAGCAGCCAGGGCCACAGGCCGAAGCGCGCGCTCCAGCGCGCGAACGGCGTCAGGCCGTCGCGCCCCTGCACGCGGCCTTCGAGCAAGCCCTGCGTGAACGGGCGCAGCCGTGCCTGCACGACGCCGCGGTGGTCGATGATCGCCGTGGCGCCGGTGTTGGTCGCGCGCAGCATCGGCCGCTGGAACTCCAGCGCACGCATGCGCGAGATGTGCAGGTGCTGGTCGACGGCGATGGTGTCGCCGAACCAGCCGATGTTGCTCAGGTTGGCGAAGATCGTCGGCGCGCGGGCCGGGTCGCCGAAGCGCTGCGCCAGCTCGGCACCGAACAGGTCCTCGTAGCAGATGTTCGGCGCGATGCGCTGGCCGGCGAAGGCGAAGGACGGCGCATCCAGCGGCCCGCGGGCGAAGTCGCCGAGCGGGATGTTCATCAGCTCGGTGAACCAGCGAAAGCCGGTGGGGATGAACTCGCCGAAAGGCACCAGATGCACCTTGTCGTAGCGATAGGGCTGGCGCTGCAGCGTCGCCGCCGACACGCCGAGCACCGAGTTGGTGTAGCCGTGGTCGTAGTCGCCCAGCGGCACGCCGAGCAGCGCCGCCTGCTGGCCGCTTTCGAAGCGCGCACGCAGCGCCGGCCAGTAGTCGGGCACCAGCTCGGCCAGCTGCTGCGGCAGCAGCGGCACCGCGGTTTCCGGCGCCACGATCAGCTGCCCGCGTGCCTGCGCCGCCGCGTGCGCCAGCCAGGCGAGCGCCTGCGGCACGTGCTCCATCGAGAACTTCTCGTCCTGCGGCACGTTGCCCTGCAGCAAGCTGACCGTGAGCTCGCCACTCGGCGCGCTGAACTCGCGCGTGCCGACCAGCGCCGAGGCGCCAAGCAGCAGCAGCGCCAGGCCCAGCGCCGTCCAGGACCGCTGGTGCCAGGCGATGGCCAGCAGTGCGGCCAGCAGCGCGACGAGCACGCCGATGCCGCTGACGCCGACCCACGGCGCCCACGCGGCCAGCGGGCCGTCGATCTGCGCATAGCCGCTGGCCAGCCAGGGGAAACCGGTGAAGATCACCGTGCGCGCCAGCTCGGCCAGCAACCACAGCGCGGCAAACAGCGCGGCATCGGGCGCGGCGCGGCCGCTGCGCAGCCGTGCAAACACCGCCAGCGCCAGCGCCAGGTACAGCGCCAGCCCCATGCACAGCAGCGCCACCGCGAGCGCCGCCAGCCAGGCGGGCAGCCCGCCATAGCGGTGCAGGCT
>DAORHX010000202.1:0-6775 GCA_035438245.1 Rubrivivax sp. | reverse complement strand
CGCTTGACGCGGCCGCGGATGCGCTTTTCCACCTGCAGGATGTCGACCTCGTGCTCGAGCAGCTCGAGCAGCCGCTCCAGCCGCTTGGACACCACGAACAGATCGAGCACCGACTGTTTGGCTTCGAGCTTCAGCGGCAGGTGCGCGGCGATGGTGTCGCCGAGCCGGCCGGGCTCGTCGATGCCGGCGATCGAGGTCAGGATCTCCGGCGGGATCTTCTTGTTCAGCTTGACGTAGGCATCGAACTGCTGCGTCACCGCGCGGCGCAGCGCCTCGATCTCGGGCGAGGTCTCGGCGGCCGGCGGCACCGGCTCGACCTCGGCGACGAAATGCTCGCCGTTGTCGGAGATCTCCTTGGTGTTGGCGCGCTGGATGCCTTCGACCAGCACCTTCACCGTGCCGTCGGGCAGCTTCAGCATCTGCAGGATGCTCGACACGCAGCCGACCTCGAACATGTCGTCGGCCTTGGGCTCGTCCTTGCCGGCGGCCTTCTGCGCCACCAGCATGATCTGGCGGCCGGCTTCCATCGCGGCTTCGAGCGCCTTGATCGACTTGGGCCGGCCGACGAACAGCGGGATGACCATGTGCGGGAACACCACCACGTCGCGCAGCGGCAGCAGCGGCAGCGTGATCGCGTCGGCGGGGAGTACGGGATGACCGGACATAAAGACCTCACTTTCTCAGGCCGACATGGGGCCCGAGGTGGGAAATGCAAGATGCGCGCCGCCGCCCGGCGGCCGCCGGATCAGGCGGCACTGGCCTTGGTCTTGGCCGGTTCGCGGTAGACGAGCAGCGGCTTGCTGCCTTCTTCGACGATGTGCTCGTCGACCACCACCTTGGCCACGCCATCCAGATTGGGCAGGTCGAACATCGTGTCGATCAGCGCGAACTCCAGGATCGAGCGCAAGCCGCGGGCGCCGGTCTTGCGTGCCAGCGCCTTGCGCGCGATGGCGCTCAGCGCGGATGGCCGGATCTCCAGCTCGACGCCGTCCATCGCGAACAGCTTCTGGTACTGCTTGACCAGCGCGTTCTTCGGCTCGGTCAGGATCTGCACCATCGCCTCTTCGGTCAGCTCGCCCAGCGTGGCGACCACCGGCAGGCGCCCGACCAGTTCGGGGATCAGGCCGAACTTGATCAGGTCCTCGGGCTCGACCTCGCGGAACAGGTCGGAAACCTGCTTCTCGCTCTTGCTGTGCACGGTGGCGGCGAAGCCGATGCCGGACTTCTCGGTGCGGTTCTGGATCACCTTCTCCAGCCCGTCGAAGGCGCCGCCGCAGATGAACAGGATGTTGGTGGTGTCGATCTGCAGGAAATCCTGGTTCGGATGCTTGCGCCCGCCCTGCGGTGGCACGCTGGCCATCGTGCCTTCGATCAGCTTCAGCAGCGCCTGCTGCACGCCTTCGCCCGAGACGTCGCGGGTGATCGACGGGTTGTCGCTCTTGCGGCTGATCTTGTCGATCTCGTCGATGTAGACGATGCCGCGCTGCGCACGCTCGACCTCGTAGTTGCAGTTCTGCAGCAGCTTCTGGATGATGTTCTCGACATCCTCGCCGACGTAGCCGGCCTCGGTCAGCGTGGTCGCGTCGGCGATGACGAAGGGCACGTTCAGCAGCTTGGCCAGCGTCTGCGCCAGCAGCGTCTTGCCCGAGCCGGTGGGGCCGATCAGCAGGATGTTGCTCTTGGTCAGCTCGACCTCGTCCTTGCCGCCGGCGTGCTTGAGCCGCTTGTAGTGGTTGTAGACCGCCACCGACAGCGTGCGCTTGGCGACCTCCTGGCCGATGACGTAGGCGTCGAGGCTGGCCTTGATCTCGCTCGGGATCGGCAGGTCCGACTTCGCCGACTTCGCGCCAGCGCCTTCGGCCGGCATCTCGTCACGGATGATGTCGTTGCACAGCTCGATGCACTCGTCGCAGATGAACACCGACGGCCCGGCGATGAGCTTCTTCACCTCATGCTGGCTCTTGCCGCAAAAGGAGCAATACAGAACCTTCTCGCCGGAGGCGCCCTTCTTGTCGGCCATGGGTGTGCGTGGGCTGGAAGTGCCGAGGAGTCGACGCCGGTCATGATAGTGCATGCACGGCGCACGCACCGGCTGCGAAATGGCCGTGTTTTCCTGCGCTGCGGCAGGTTTCGCGCGCCGTCAGCCGCGGCGTTCGATCACTTTGTCGATCAGGCCGTAGTCGAGCGCCTCGGACGGCGACATCCAGCGGTCGCGCTCCATGTCGGCGCCGATGCGCTCCAGCGGCTGGCCGGTGCGCTCAGCATAGATGCGGTTGAGCTGTTCGCGCGTCTTCAGGATCTCGCGCGCCTGGATCTCGATGTCGCTGGCCTGGCCCTGCGCGCCGCCCGAAGGCTGGTGCATCATGATGCGCGAGTTGGGCAGCGCGTTGCGCTTGCCCTTGGCACCGGCCATCAGCAGGAACGAGCCCATGCTCGCCGCCATGCCCATGCACAGCGTGGACACGTCGGGCTTGATGAACTGCATCGTGTCGTAGATCGACAACCCGGCACTGACGCTGCCGCCCGGGGAATTGATGTACAGCGAGATGTCCTTGTCCGGGTTCTCGCTTTCCAGGAACAGCAGCTGCGCGACCACCAGGTTCGCGCTCTGGTCGTTGACCGGGCCGACCAGGAAGATCACACGCTCACGCAGCAGCCGGCTGTAGATGTCGTAAGCCCGCTCGCCGCGCCCCGATTGTTCGATGACGATGGGCACCATGCCCAGGCCGACGGTGTCAGCAACGCTCATGCAAGTCCTCGCGGGATTTCAGCTTCGATCGGCCATTATCGAACGCGACGCTCACGCGTTCATCAACTCGTCGAAAGCCAGCGGCTTCGACGTGACCTTTGCCTTCGCCAGCACGAAGTCGGTGACATTCTTCTCGACCACCAGCGCCTCGACCTCCGCCATGCGGTTGCGATCGCTCAGATACCAGCGCATCACCTCGGCCGGCTTTTCGTAGCTCTGGCTCATCTCCTCGATGTGCGCCTGCAGCTGCTCGGGCTTGGCCTGCAGGTTGTTGGCGCGCACCAGCTCGGCCACCACCAGCCCCAGTCGCACGCGGCGTTCGGCCTGGTTCTGGAACAGGTCCTGCGGCAGCGGCGCATGCTCCGCATCCTTGATGCCGCGCCTCTTCAGATCCTCGCGCGCTGCAGCCGTCAGGCGCTCGAGTTCGCCGCCGACCAGCGCGTTCGGCAGGTCGAGCTGCGATGCATTGATCAGCGCGTCCATCACCGCCGCCTTGTTGCGCGCCAGCACGCGCGTGCGCACCTCGCGCTCGAGGTTGCTCTTCACGCTGTCGCGCAGGCCCTGCACGCTGGCGTCGGCGATGCCCAGCGCCTTGGCGAAGGCCTCGTCCACCTCGGGCAGCTTCTGCGCCTCGATCTTCGTCACGCTGACGCGGAAATCGGCTTCCTTGCCGGCCACGTCCTTGCCGTGATAGTCGGCCGGGAACTGCAGCGGGAAGGTCTTCGACTCGCCGACCTTCATGCCGCGCACGGCCTTGTCGAACTGCTCGAGCATCTGGCCTTCGCCGATGATGAACTGGAAGGCCTCGGCCTTGCCGCCGGCAAAGGCCTCGCCGTCGATCTTGCCTTCGAAGTCGATGGTCACTCGGTCGCTCTCCTGCGCGCCATCGCCTGCCGGGCGCTGCGCGAAGCTGCGGCGCTGCTTGCGCAGGATCTCGATCGTGCGGTCGATCGCCTCCTGCGTAACCTCGGCACTCACCGACTCGATCTCGGCCGCCGCCAGGTCGCCGATCTGCACGTCGGGATAGACCTCGAAGGTGGCGTCGAACGTGATCTGCCCTTCCGGCGCCCCGTCCTTCTGCTCGATGCGCGGCGCACCGGCGACACGCAGCTTGGCTTCGCTCGCGGCATCGTTGAAGGCGCGGCCGACGTGGTCGTTCATGACCTCGTAGTGCACCGAGTAGCCGTAGCGCTGCGTCACCACCGACATCGGCACCTTGCCGGGGCGGAAGCCCGCCGCCTTGACGGTGCGCGACAGCTTCCTCAGCCGCGACTCGACTTCGCTGCTGATCTTTTCGCTGGGCAGCGTCAGCGTGATGCGGCGCTCCAGCTTGTCGAGGGTTTCCACGTTCACGGCCATGATGAGGACTTTTCCGATGATGAATGTCTGGTGCGCGGGGCCGGACTCGAACCGGCACGCCGGTGAAGGCGTCAGGACCTAAACCTGGTGCGTCTACCAATTTCGCCACCCGCGCGGCGACTGGGCTGCGGGACGGCGAAGAAGCCGCTGAGGCAACCCGGCGAAGCGCGAATTCTAGCGGCCCGCAGCGCGGTCACCGCGGCGCAGCGTGGACAATCTGTGCGTGGCCGCACAGCACTACGAGAACTTTCCGGTCGCGTCGCTGTTGAGCCCGGCACCGCTGCGGCCCGCGGTGATGGCGCTGTACCACTTCGCACGCACTGCCGACGATCTGGCCGACGAAGGCGACGCCGCGGCCGCGCAACGCGCCGCGCAGCTGTCGGACTACCGTCGCGACCTGGCAAGGGTGCTGGCCGGCCACGCGGACAGCGGGCGCTGGCCGCAGGTCTTCCCCGCACTGGCCGCGGCCGTGGCCACGCACGCGCTGCCGGCCGGGCCGCTGCATGCCCTGCTCGATGCCTTCGAGCAGGACGTGCGCAACCCGCGCTACGCCGACCGCGCCGCGGTACTCGACTATTGCGCGCGCTCGGCCAACCCGATCGGCCGGTTGCTGCTGCATCTGTACCGCGTCGGCGATGCGCTGTCGCTGCGCCAGTCGGACGCGATCTGCAGCGCGCTGCAGCTGATCAACTTCTGGCAGGACCTCAGCGTGGACCTGCCGCGCGACCGCGTCTACGTGCCGCTGGCCGACCTGCAGGCGCGCGGCCTGGACATCGCCCAGCTGCTGGCGCTGCGCGACGCCGCGCCGACGCGTGCGCTGGTGCGCGATCTCGTGCGATGGGCCGGCGCGCTGATGGCCGAAGGAGCGCCGCTGGCGCTGCGGCTGCCCGGGCGCATCGGCTGGGAGCTGCGTCTGGTGGTGCAGGGTGGGCTGCGAATTCTTGAGAAAATCGCCGCCATGGACTTCGCCAGTGTTCGCACGCGACCGCTGCTGCACCGCGGCGACGCGCCAGGCTTGCTGTGGCGCGCGCTGCGCATGCGCTGATGGTCGCGCCCGCCAACCCCGCCGCGATCAGCCCGCAGCGCTATGTGCAGGACAAGGCCGCCGCGAGCGGCTCGTCCTTCTACTACGCGTTCCTGTTCCTGCCGGGACCGCGGCGCGCCGCGATCACCGCCTTCTACGCCTTTTGCCGCGAGGTCGACGATGTCGTCGACGAGAGCAGCGACAGCGGCGTGGCGGCCGCCAAGCTGGCCTGGTGGCGCCAGGAAGTGCAGGCGGCGTTCGCCGGCCGCCCCAGCCACCCGGTGATGAAGGCGCTGATGCCGCTGGCCGCGGAGTTCCAGGTGCAGCCGCAGCACCTGATCGCCGTCATCGACGGCTGCCAGATCGACCTGCAGCAGACACGCTTTCTCGACTATGCGGCGCTGCAACGCTATTGCCATCTGGTGGCCGGCGTGGTCGGCGAGGTCGCGGCCAACATCTTCGGCCGCACGGAGCCGGCGACGCTGCAGTACGCGCACCGGCTCGGCCTGGCGATGCAGCTGACCAACATCATCCGCGACGTCGGTGACGACGCACGGCGCGGGCGCATCTACCTGCCGATGTCGGAGCTGCAGCAGTTCGGCGTCACGGCGCAGGAGATCCTGAAGCGCGACGCGCCCTGGGGCTACAGCGAGCGCTTCGACGCGCTGATGCGTTTCCAGGCCGAGCGTGCCCATCGGCTCTACGACGAAGCCTTCGGCCTGCTGCCCGAGGCCGACCGTCGCGCGCAGAAGCCGGGGCTGATGATGGCCAACATCTACCGCACGCTGCTTCGCGAGATCGAGGCCGACCACTTCCGCGTGCTGCACCAGCGCACCTCGCTGACACCGCTGCGCAAGCTCTGGATCGCCTGGCGCACGCACTGGCGCGGCCGTTGAGCGCGCCGTCGTCGATCCCGCGGCCATCGACAGCGCTGCGCGTCGCCGTGGTCGGCGCCGGCTGGGCCGGCCTCGCTGCGGCAGTGCATGCACGCCGCGCCGGCCATGCGGTGGAGGTCTTCGAGATGGCGCCGCAACCAGGGGGCCGCGCGCGCAGCGTGCAACGTGCCGGACACACCCTGGACAACGGCCAGCACATCCTGATCGGCGCCTACCGCGCCACGCTCGAGCTGATGCACATCGTCGGCGCCGATGCGTCGGCGCTGCTGCGCCGGCTGCCGCTGGCCTTGTGCTACCCCGATGGCCAGGGCCTGCAGCTGCGCGGCGGATCGCCGCTGCCGGCCTTCGTGAACGCGGTGCTGCGCCGACACGGCTGGAGCGCGCTCGACCGGGTGAGGCTGCTGGCCGCAGCCACGCGCTGGGCGGCGATGCGCTTCGTTTGTGCGGACGAGCTGAGCGTCGCCGAGCTGTGCCGGCGGCTGCCGCTGCGTGTGCGCAGCCAGCTGGTCGAACCGCTGTGCGTGGCGGCGCTGAACACGCCGGCCGCGCAGGCCAGCGCACGGATCTTCCTGCGTGTGTTGCGCGATGCGCTGTTCAGCGGCCCGGGCTCGTCGGACCTGCTGCTGCCTTGCGCACCGCTCGACGCGCTGCTGCCGCGGCCGGCCAACGCCTGGCTACGCAGCCATGGCGTGATGCTGCGGTCTCCGGCACGCGTGTCGCGCTTGCAGCCCGGTGCGCGCTGGCGGC
>DAORHX010000201.1:0-6787 GCA_035438245.1 Rubrivivax sp. | reverse complement strand
GATGTCGGCACCGACCAGCCGCTGCTCGACACCGAGCACGGCGGCGGCCCACAGGCCGGTGGCCAGGCCGAGCGCCGCGGCCAACAGCCAGGGCAGCCGCTCGGCCGCGGCGCGCTGGCGCACGCGCTGGCCCATGTCGATGCACACATAGGTACCGAGCAGCAGCACCAGCAGCGCCATCAGCGGTGGCGCCGACAGCAAGGCGGGAAGCGGCTCGCCCACCTGCGCCTCAACGGGCGGATGACCGCGCCACCCCGCCGCGGGCAGCGCCATGCAATCGAGCTTGCACCATCCGCGGTCTATCGGCGGCACGGCCAGGGCCTTAAGGCGCCGCGCGCCCCGCGTGGCGGCAGTGGGTGCGGGTGGCCGCTGCGAGTGGGACTTTTGCACGACCGCGGCCGTGGCACACTGCGCCGCCTTTCACTTGCCGCCCCGTGCCGGGGCCGAAGCCTTGGATCCGATCGTGTTGCAAATCGCCACCGAGCTGGGCGTGCGCCCAGCGCAGGTGGACAGTGCCGTCGAACTGCTCGACGGCGGGGCCAGCGTGCCGTTCGTCGCCCGCTACCGCAAGGAGGCCACCGGCGGCCTGGACGATGCGCAGTTGCGTGAGCTGGAATCACGCCTGGGCTATCTGCGTGAGTTGCAGCAGCGCCGCGTGACCGTGCTGGCGAGCATCGACGAGCAGGGCAAGCTGACGCCCGAGCTGCGCGCCGCCATCGACGCGGCAGCCACCAAGCAGGCGCTCGAGGACCTGTACCTGCCGTACAAGCCGAAGCGGCGCAGCAAGGGCCTGATCGCGCGCGAGGCCGGCATCGAGCCGCTGGCCGACCGGCTGTTTGCCGATCCGGCGCTCGACCCGGTGGCCGAGGCCGCGGCCTTCGTCAACGCCGAGGCCGGCTTCGCCGACGCGCACGCCGTGCTCGATGGCGTGCGCGACATCCTGTCGGAACGCTGGGCCGAGGACGCGGCGCTGGTCGGCTCGCTGCGCGACTGGCTGTGGGCCGAAGGCAGGCTGCGGGCGCGGCTGCTGCCGGGCAAGGACGAGAACGCCGCCGAGGTGGCGAAGTTCCGCGACTACTTCGACTTCGACGAGGCGCTGCACAGCGTGCCGTCGCACCGCGCGCTGGCGGTGTTCCGTGCGCGTGCGCTGGACATCCTCGAGCTGCGTCTGGCACCGCCCGACGAGGCCGACGCAGCGGCGGTGTCGGCCGCCGAGGGGCGCATCGCGGTGCATCTGGGATGGCGCGCTGCCGGGCGCGCTGCCGACGATCTGCTGCGCCGCTGCATCGCCTGGACCTGGAAGGTCAAATTGAGCCTGAGCCTCGAACGTGACTTGTTCACACGGCTGCGCGAGCAGGCCGAGGAGGTGGCCATCAAGGTCTTCGGCCACAACCTGCGCGACCTGCTGCTCGCCGCGCCGGCAGGGCGGCGTGCGGTGATGGGGCTGGACCCGGGCATCCGCACCGGCGTCAAGGTGGCGGTGGTCAGCGACACCGGCAAGGTGCTGGACACCGCCACCGTCTACCCGCACGAGCCGCGGCGCGACTGGGAGGGTGCGCTGCACACGCTGGCGCGGCTGGTGGCGGCGCACGGCGTGCAGCTGGTGGCTATCGGCAACGGCACGGCCAGCCGCGAGACCGACACGCTGGCCGCCGAGCTGCTGCGCCGCGTGGCCGCGGCAGCGCCGGAGCTGAAGCTGCAGAAGGTGGTGGTCAGCGAGGCCGGCGCGTCGGTCTATTCGGCCAGCGAATTCGCCAGCAAGGAGCTGCCCGAACTGGACGTCAGCCTGCGCGGCGCGGTGAGCATCGCGCGCCGGCTGCAGGACCCGCTGGCCGAACTGGTGAAGATCGACCCGAAGAGCATCGGCGTCGGCCAGTACCAGCACGACCTGAACCCGGCGGCGCTGGCACGGCGGCTGGACGCGGTGGTCGAGGACTGCGTCAACGCCGTCGGCGTGGACCTGAACACGGCTTCGGCGCCGCTGCTGGCGCGCGTGTCGGGGCTGACGCCGGCGGTGGCGGCGAGCATCGTGCGCTGGCGCGATGCGCACGGCGCCTTTCGCAGCCGCGCGCAGCTGCTCGACGTGTCGGGGCTGGGGCCGAAGACCTTCGAGCAGGCCGCGGGCTTCCTGCGCATCCGCGACGGCGACGACCCGCTCGACATGAGCGGCGTGCACCCCGAGACCTACGCGCTGGTGCAGAAGATGATCGCCGCCACCGGCCGGCCCATCGAGCGGCTGATGGGCGCCGCGGACGTGCTGCGCACGCTGAAGCCCGAGGCTTTTGCCGACGAGCGTTTCGGCGCCATCACCGTCAAGGACATCCTGGCCGAGCTGGAAAAGCCGGGCCGCGACCCGCGGCCGGACTTCCAGGTGGCGCGCTTCAACGAGGGCGTCAACGAGCTGCAGGACCTGAAGCCCGGCATGCTGCTCGAAGGCACGGTCAGCAACGTGGCGCAGTTCGGCGCCTTCGTCGACCTGGGTGTGCACCAGGACGGGCTGGTGCACGTCAGCCAGCTGGCGAATCGTTTCGTCAGCGACGCGCGCGAGATCGTCAAGACCGGCGACATCGTCAAGGTGCGTGTGCTGGAGGTCGACCTGGCGCGCAAGCGCATCGCGCTGACGATGAAGCTCGATGCCAAGCCGGCGACCAAGGGCGCCGACAATGGCTTCAGGCCGGCCGCGCGCGGCGAGCGCATCAGGGCGCCGGCACCGCAGGCCGGCTCGGCCATGGCCGCGGCCTTCGCCAAGCTGCGTTCGGGTGGCTGATCGCGGCGCAGCGCGCCGGCTTCAACCGGTGGCCGGCCGGCCCGGGTAGGCGCCCCTGTAGCCGAGCGCGCGCGACATCTGCTCGCCGCACTGCTTGACCAGCGCCATGAAGCGCTCGGCGTCGCGTTCGTAGCGTGCGGTCGGCCCGGCCATGCCGACGGCGGCATGCAGCTTGCCGCTGCCGTCGAAGACCGGCGCCGACACCCCGGTGGCCCCTTCGATGGAGCCGCTGCTGCTGGCGCAACCCGCCTCGCGGATCTGCCGCAGCGCGCGCTGCACTGCGGCGCGGCTGGTGAGGGTGCGCGCCGTCACGGCCTGCAGCGGGGTCGTTTCCAGGTAGTGACGCTGCTGCTGCGGCGTCGCGAAGGCCAGCATGCTCAGACCCAGGGCCGTCGAATACAGCGGCCGGTGCGAGCCGACGTTGGCCGAGTAGCGCAACCAGCTGCTGGCCTCGATGACATCGACGTAGATCAGGTGGCTCCAGTCCTCGGCGGGCACGCCCACCAAGACGGTTTCCTGGCAGGCCTGGTGCAGTTCGCCGAGCCAGCGGCGCACGTTGCCGGGGAAAGCGTCGGCCTTGTGGATCAGCGCGGCCAGGCTGTAGGTCTCCTGGCCGAGGCGGTGGTGTCCGTTCTCGGAGATGACGTAGCCGCCGGCTTCCAGCGAGCGCAGCAGGCTGAACAGGCTGGTCTTCGGCAACTGCAATGTCTCGCTGAGCTGGCTCAGCGACTGGCCGTCGCGGTGTTGCGCCAGTGCGGTGATGACCTGCATCACGCGCAGTGGGGCGCGCGGCAAACCGCCGCGTTCGTCGTCGGGAAGCGTGCTGGACATGGCGGAATCGATCGGCTTGGGCTCTCGGGACAAACCCGGCATCCGGTTGACAGCGGCGAAGCGGATTCTAGAATTCTGATATCAGAATTTATGTTCCGATATCAGAACAATCACCGAGACACGGTGTGCGCTCTGGAACGAATCGCGCAGCCCATGTCCTTCGACGTTTCCCCCGAACAGCAAGCCATCCTCGAAGCGGTGGCGCGCTCCTGTGCGCCCTACGGCGAGGACTACTGGCTGGCGCACGACCGCAGCGGCGAGTTTCCGCACGAGTTCTATGCGGCGATGGCCGGTGCCGGCTGGCTGGGCATCGCCATCCCCGAGGCCTATGGCGGCTCCGGCCTGGGCGTGACCGAGGCGGCGCTGATGATGCAGGCGGTGGCCGAGACCGGCGCCGGCATGAGCGGCTGCTCGGCCTTCCACATCAACATCTTCGGCTTGATGCCGATCGTCGTCTTCGGCACCGAGGCGCAGAAGCGCCGCTTCCTGCCGCCGGTGGTGCAGGGCCGGCTGAAGTCCTGCTTCGGCGTGACCGAGCCGAACACCGGCCTCAACACCACGCAGCTGAAGACCCGCGCCGTGCGCCAGGGCGACCGCTACGTGGTGCACGGCCAGAAGGTGTGGATCTCCACCGCGCAGGTGGCCGACAAGATCCTGCTGCTGGCGCGCACCACGCCGCTGGAGCAGTGCAAGAGTCACAGCCACGGCCTGTCCTTGTTCTATACCGACCTGGATCGCCACAAGATCGCCGTGCGCCTGATCGACAAGATGGGGCGCAAGGCCGTCGACTCCAACGAACTGTTCATCGACGGGCTGGAGATCCCGGTCGAGGACCGCATCGGCGAGGAGGGCCAGGGCTTCAAGTACATCCTGCACGGCATGAACCCCGAGCGCGTGCTCATCGGCGGCGAGGCCATCGGCATCGGCCGTGCCGCGCTGCGCAAGGCCGCGGCCTATGCCAACGAGCGCGTCGTCTTCGACCGGCCGATCGGCAAGAACCAGGGCATCCAGCACCCGCTGGCGGTCAACTGGATGGAGCTGGAGGCGGCACACCTGATGATGCTCAAGGCGGCTTGGCTGTACGACCAGGGGCGCGACTGCGGCGCCGAGGCCAACGCTGCCAAGTACCTGGGCGCCGAGGCGGGCTTCCATGCCTGCGAGCGCGCCATCCTGACCCACGGCGGTTTCGGCTACGCCAAGGAATATCACGTCGAGCGTTACCTGCGCGAGGTGATGATCGCGCGCATCGCGCCGGTCAGCCGCGAGATGATCCTGTCGTACATCGCCGAGCGTGTGCTCGGCCTGCCCAAGTCGTACTGAGCATGGGCGCTTGCGTGGTCGCCGCGGGCGAAGAGCTCGACCGGGCCGAGGCCTTGCGCTGCCTGATGGCGCCCGACAGTGTGGCGGTGGTCGGTGCGTCATCCGATGCTCGCCGCATCGGCGGGCGGCCGATCGACTGGATGCTGCGCGGCGGCTTCAAGGGTGAGATCTACCCGGTCAACCCCTCGCGCGCCGAGGTGCAGGGCCTGCCGGCGTTCGCGAGCGTGGCAGCGCTGCCGCGCATGCCTGATGCCGCCATCGTCGCCGTGCCCGCGCCGCAGGTGCTGGAAACGATCGATGCGCTGGGTGCGCGGGGCGTGCGTGCCGCCGTGGTCTTCAGCTCGGGTTTCGCCGAGGCCTCGGACGAAGGCGCCGTGCTGCAGCAGCGGCTGGTCGAGACGGCGCGACGCCACGGCCTGCGCCTGCTCGGCCCCAACTGCCTGGGCCTGTTCAACACCCGCATCGGCTGGTATGCGAGCTTCACCTCCGCGTTCGAACGCGGCTGGCCGCTGCCGGGGCGCGTCGGCGTGGTCAGCCAGTCGGGCGCCTTCGGCTCCTATCTGGTGACGCTGGCGCGCGGCCGCGGCATCGGCACGCCGCAATGCGTGACCACCGGCAACCAGGCCGACGTCACGGTGGGCGAAATCATCCGCTGGTACGCCGACGATCCGGCGGTCGACGTCATCGCCGCCTATGTCGAGGGCGTGACGCGCGCCGAGGTCTTCGTCGACGCGCTGGCCGCCGCGCAGCGCGCGCGCAAGCCGGTGGTCATGCTCAAGGTCGGGCGCAGCGCGCTCGGTCACCATGCGGCGCAGTCGCACACCGCGTCGATGGCCGGCGACGATGCGGTCACCGACGCCGTGCTGCGCGAGTTCGGCGTGATCCGCGTGCGCTCCGCCGAGGAACTGCTGGACATCGCCTACGTCGCCACGCGCAAGGTCTACCCGGTGGCCAACACGCTGGGCGTGATGACGGTCAGCGGCGGCGTGGGCGTGCTCATCAGCGACATCGCCGAGGACGAGGGCCTGGACATGCCGCCCATGCCCGCCGCGGCACAGGCGCGGTTGCGCGAGCTGCTGCCCTATGCCTCGCCGGTCAATCCGGTGGACTGCACGGCGCAGGCCGTCAACGACCTCGGCCTGGTGCGCCGCTTCACCGAGGCCATGGTCGAGCACGGCGGCTACCGCTCGCTGCTGAGCTTCTACGCCCAGCTGGTCGACGTGCCCGCGGTGGGTGAACGGCTGCTGACCGACCTGGGCGAGTTGCACCGCCAGCATCCGGATCGGCTGTTCGTGGTTTCGGCCACGATGTCGCCCGAGCGCCAGCGCGCCTACGACGACGCCGGCCTGGTGGTGCTCGAGGACGCGGTGCGCGCCACGCATGCGATCGCGGCCATGGGCCGCATCGGCGCGGGCTTCGCGCGCGTGGGCGAAGCGTATCGACCGGAGGGCGATGCGCTCGAGCTGCCGCCGGGCGCCTTGTCGGAAGCGCAGGCCAAGCAGCTGCTGGCCGGCTACGGCATTGCCATGGCCCCCGAGCAGGCCTGCGCCGACGCCGACGCGGCGGTGCGCGCCGCGCGCGAGCTCGGCTGGCCGGTGGTGCTGAAGATCCTGTCGCCCGACATCGCCCACAAGACCGAGATCGGCGGCGTGCTGCTCGGCGTGAACGACGAGGAAGGCGTGCGCGCCGGCTTCGCGCTGCTCAACGAGCGCGCCGCGCGCCACGCGCCCGGTGCGCGCATCGACGGCGTGCTCGTCGCGCGCCAGCTGTCGGGCGGCGTCGAGTGCCTGATGGGCGTGCAGCGCGACCCGGTGTTCGGCCCGGCCGCGGTGTTCGGCCTGGGCGGCCTCTTCGTCGAGGCGCTGCGCG
>DAORHX010000200.1:0-6827 GCA_035438245.1 Rubrivivax sp. | reverse complement strand
GAGCAGCGCATTCGTAATGCGAAGGTCGGGAGTTCGACTCTTCTCACCGGCACCAATCTTTCCTAGGGCCTGCCAGCGAGCAGGCCCTGACTTTTTGGGCTACATGGGCTACAGATGGGCTACATGTAGTCCGCACCCCGCCCGGGCGGCACCGCGCAACGCTTCACCGACCAGACGCCGGCCGACCTGGCCGCCTGGTGGCGCCGTGTCGATTCTTCCGAACTGTCGGCGCTTGTCGAGCACAAGGCGGGCGCTGGCCGGCCGTCGCGGTCAATGCCCACGCGACACGCGCGAGTCGCCTGCCTGCGAGGCCAGGGCCTGACCACGCACCGGGGTATCCCCGGCTCAGGCGCTGGCCCGTTCCCCGGACAGCCCGTGCCGACCGCCTGTCCGGGCGATCACAACGGGTCGGCGTAGCGCGCGTCGATCAGCTCTTGCAGGCGGTCGGACTGCTCGACGCTCCAGCCTGCGGGCGGCACGACGGCGGCCCAGGCCGCGACG
Organism: Rubrivivax sp.; assembly: GCA_035438245.1. Lineage (GTDB taxonomy): Bacteria > Pseudomonadota > Gammaproteobacteria > Burkholderiales > Burkholderiaceae_C > Rubrivivax. Next base: position 6,326 of record DAORHX010000200.1, on the reverse strand, counting down.
ATGTCAGGCGCGTAGTTGTGGCCGTGGCCGTTGGGCGTGTGGTTCGAGAAGTACTGGTCGAGCGTGATCTGCAGGAAGGTGATGACCGGAAACCAGCGCAGGCTGTCCGAAACGCCCTCGCCCTTGGGTTCGCGCATCCAGTCGGGCTCGTGCCACACCAGATCGGGCGACCACCAGCAGATCGGATCGGTGGCGTACTGCAGAAAGAGCACGCGCGGGCCGCGCCGGTCGTCGAGCATGCGGTCGAGGTCCGCGCGGTCGTTGGCAAAGCGCACGATGCGCCCGCCGCGATAGACGGGCTTGATCTCGAGGCTGCCGGGGTCGCGGTTGCGGGTGAACGTGCGCCACGGCTGGGCGAAGCCGGGCGTGCCGAGGAAAAGCGCGCCGTCCGAGCGCATCGCGAAGTCGGCGGCGCTGCTGAACGCGGCCTGCCCGCCGAACGAGCCCAGGCTCAGGCCCTGGACGATGAGCTTCGGGCGCGCGCTCTCGGGCAGTTGCTCCCAGCGGTCGAAGACCGCGTCGAACAGCGCGCGCCCACTGTCGGTGGCCTCGGTGCGCGACGCCATCAGCGCCAATGCGCTCGGGAAGTACGAGTACTGGATCGTAACGTGCGCGGTGTCGCCGCCGTGCATGTACTCGATCGCCGCGGCGCTGGCCGGCTCGATCCAGCCCGAGCCGGTCGTGGTCGAGACGATCAGCAGCTTGCGCTGGAACGCACCGATGCGCTCGAGCTCTTTGACGGCCAACTCGGCGCGCGCCGCCGCAGTCGGCGCCTGCTTGCCGCTGACGTAGACGCGGATCGGCTGCAGCGCGCTCTGGCCGGTGAAGTCGGCGATCAGCTTCGCGTCGGGGCCCGATCCGACGAAGCTGCGGCCATGCCGGCCGAGCGTCGCCCAGTCGACCAGCGATCCGGGGCCGCCGCTGCGCAGCGGCGACACCGGCTTTTCGACGCCTTCGTTGGTGCGCAGGTTGATGGCGGCGAAGTTCGCGTCGAGCCGCGTCTTGACGTTGTCGAGCACCGCGCCGTCGATGACGGCGACGATGACGACGGTGGCGATGATCAGGCTCAGGATCGTCGCCAGGCGCCTGGGCACCTGGCTGAAGCGCCCGACCCGGTAGCGCGTCAGGCGATAGACCCTGCGCACGCCGCGCGCCACAAGCAGGACGAGCGTCGACAGCACGGCGAAGTAGCCGAGGATGCCGACGAGGGCGAGGCCGTCCGCCGGCTCGATGCCGATCCGCGCGCGCACCTGGTTCTGCCACAGCTGCGACAGGATGATGCCGGCGACCAGCACGGCCGCCGCCACGATGTAGAGCAGCAGGCCCGGCGTGTGGCGCCCATCGTCGGGGGGCGGCTTGTCGAGCGTCCAGTAGGTCAGCTTGTAGATGGCGACGCCGGCGCCGTAGCCGAGCATGAAGCCGCTGGCTGCGAGCACGCCGGTGAACAGCGGCGGGCGCGGCAGCAGCGAAGGCGTCATCGCGGCGGCAAAGCCGAGCAGGCCGACGATCACGCCGACAACGTTCAGGCCATACGCCGTCTCGATCCGGCGAAGGAGGTTCTTCATGGTGGTCTGGATCCGCACGGACCCGAAGTTGCGAGGCGCGGTCAGCGCCGGGGTGCGCGGCGGCGCAGTATCGCCGATGACGCGTGCCCCCTGGGCGCTGCGGCCACGGGCCGTCTCTCGCCAGCGCCCGCGCCGGCGCAGCGTGCGGAGTCGTGCGCGCAGCTAGGCCACCCGGGTTTGCATCACCATCAAGCCGTGATTGATACTGAGGCGACAGCGCAACGCCTTGAACCCCGCGAAAGGCCATCGACGGTTGCAGCGCGCCGAGCCTGCGGCGCTGTTTCCCGCCAGGTCCGCCTGCGACCTGGAGAACCACCTCGCGCCCGTGCGCCTATGAAAGCGACGGCTCCGGGGCCGTACCCGAAACCGCCGCGGTCATACCGGGCACCGCCGGATCGTGCAGGTGGCAGGCCACCACGTGCGAGCCGTCCAAGGCGATGGCTGCGGGCACACGCTCGCTGCACACCGCCTGCGCGAACTTGCAGCGCGGGTGGTAGGGGCAGCCGGACGGCGGGTCGACCGGGCTGGGGACTTCGCCTTGCAGCTCCGGCCGGAACCCGGCCTGCACCTGCGCATCGGGGTTGGCCACCGGAATCGCGGCCAGCAGCGCCTGCGTGTACGGGTGCCGGGGCTGGGCGTAGAGCTGCTCGCGCGTTGCCACCTCGACGACGCGCCCCAGGTACATCACGACGATGCGGTCGCAGATGTGGCGCACCACCGCCAGGTCGTGCGCGATGAACAGGTAGCTCAGGCCGAGCTGCTGCTGCAGGTCCTCCAGCAGGTTGATGACCTGCGCGCGGATCGACACGTCCAGCGCCGACACCGCCTCGTCGCAGATGATCAGCTCGGGCCGCGCCGCCAGCGCGCGCGCGATGCCGATGCGCTGGCGCTGGCCGCCCGAGAACTCGTGCGGGAAACGAGCGGCCATCGCCGGGTTGAGCCCGACGCGTCGCAGCAGGTCGAGCACCTGGCGGCGGTAGTCCGCGCCGTCCTGGCACAGCCGGTGCACCTTCAGCGGCTCGCCGACGATGTCGAGCACGCGCATGCGCGGATCGAGCGAACCATAGGGGTCCTGGAACACCATCTGCATCTTGCGCCGCACCTGACGCAGCGCCGCGCCCTCCAGCTGCGTGATGTCCTGGCCGCCGAGCACCACGCTGCCGCCGTCGATGGGCACCATCCTGAGCACGGCCAACCCCGTGGTGGATTTGCCGCAGCCGCTCTCGCCGACGATGCCCAGCGTCTCGCCGCGCCGCAGCTCGAAGCTCACCCCGTCGACCGCCTTGACGGTGCCGGCGTGCCCCAGGCCCAGCAGCCCGCCGCGCAGGCGAAAACGCACCTTCAGGTCGCGAACGCTCAACAGGGTCTCAGGTTGCGGCATCGACGTCCACCCAGCAGGCCTTCCAGTGTTGTGCCGCCACCTGCGTCATCGGCGGGCGCTCGCGGTGGCAACGTTCGACCGCATAGCGGCAGCGCGGGCTGAACGGGCAACCCGGCGGCAGCTTCGCCAGGTCCGGCGGCTGGCCGTCGATGGGTTCGAGCCTGACGCCCACCGGCTGGTCGAGCCGCGGGATCGAGCGCATCAGGCCCAGCGTGTACGGGTGCTTGGGCGCATGGAAGATGTCCGCCGCCGTGCCGCGCTCGACGATGTGGCCGGCGTACATGACGTTGATGCGGTCGGCGTAGCGCGCCACCACGCCCAGGTCGTGCGTGATCAGGATCATCGACGAGCCGGTCTGGCGCGTCACGTCGCGCAGCAGCTCCAGCACCTGCGCCTGCACCGTCACGTCCAGCGCGGTGGTCGGCTCGTCGGCGATGATGAGCTTGGGTTCGCAGGCCAGGCCCATGGCGATCATCACGCGCTGGCGCATGCCGCCCGAGAACTCGTGCGGGTACGCGGCCAGCCGGCGCTCGGGCTCGGCGATGCGCACCCGGCCCAGCAGTTCGCGGCAGCGCTGCCAGACGTTGGCGCGGCCCTGCGCGCGGCGATGGATGCGGATCGGCTCGGCAAGCTGCCAGCCGACGGTCAGCACCGGGTTCAGCGAGCTCATCGGCTCCTGGAAGATCATCGCGATCTCGTTGCCGCGCACCTGCCGCATCTGCTCGTCGTCGAGATCGAGCAGGTCGCGGCCGTCGAACACGATGCGGCCCTGCACGATCTCGCCGGGCGGGCTGGGGATGAGGCCCATGATGGACATCGCGGTGATGCTCTTGCCCGAGCCGCTCTCGCCGACGATGGCCACGGTCTCCGCGCGCCGCACGTCGAAGCTGACGCCGTTGACCGCCTCGACCACGGCATCGCCCTGGCGGAACACCGTCTTCAGGTTCGAGACCTCGAGCAGCGTGTCCATCGTGCCGTCCCTACTTGCTGCCCTTGCGCCGGCGCACGCGGCCGCCGTAGCGGCCGCCGCTGCCGCGCATGCGCGGGTCGATCAGGTCGCGCACGGCATCGCCGAACATGTTGATGCCGAACACCAGGATGACCAGCGCGGCGCTCGGAAAGATCGTCAGCCACGGCGCGCGGAACATGAAGGTGCGGCCCTCCACGTTGAGCATGCCGCCCCACGCCGGCTGCGGCGGCGGGATGCCCATGCCGATGAAGCTCAGCGTCGCCTCGTACAGGATCACCGCGCCCAGGCGCAGCGCGAACAGCACCACCAGGATCGGCAGCACGTTGGGCAGGATGTGCGTCAGCAGGATGCGCCGCGTCGACGCGCCGATCGACTGCGCGGCCTTGACGTAGGCGTTCTCCTTGACGCTGAGCACCTGGGCGCGAACGATGCGCGAGCCGGTCACGCCGAACACCAGCGCCAGCGAGAAGATCACCGTGCCGGTGCCCGGCCCCGCCACCGAGACGAGCAGCAGCAGGAACACCAGGTCGGGAAAGATCATCCAGCTGTCAACCACGCGCTGCATCGCCATGTCGACGCGCCCGCCCAGGTAGCCGCTGACGATGCCGATCAGCGCCGAGATGACGATGGACAGGCTCGCCGCCGCGAAGGCCACCACCACCGACAGCCGCGCGCCGTGCACGATGCGGGCGAAGAGGTCGCGGCCGAGCTGATCGGTGCCGAACCAGGCCTCGGCTGAGGGCGGCTGCAGGCGGCGCAGCGGATCGATGGCGTTGTAGCCCTGCGGCGCGATCAGGTCGGCCGTCAGCGCCACCAGCAGCATCAGCAGGCACAGCGCGCCGCCGACGGCGCCGAGCGGCTTCTCCCGCACCAGCCGGACCCAGAACTCGACGAACGCATGCCGGCCGGGCTGGGGCGCCGCTTCGTCTGCCCGCTGCGGCGCAGCGTCTTCGCGCAGGCGCGGCTGCAGCGGTGGAACTTGGCTCATGGTCTTGCGGTCCGGGGCTTCAGCGGTCGTAGCGGATGCGCGGATCGAGCCAGCCGTAGCACAGGTCGATCAGCAGGTTGACGAACACGACCAGCACCGCGAACACCACGAACACGCCGGTGATCACCGGGTAGTCGCGCTGGCGCACCGCGTCGAGCAGCAGGATGCCGGTGCCGGGCAGCGTGAAGATCAGCTCGAGCACGAAGATGCCGCCGAGCAGCGCCGGCAGCAGGATGCCGATCAGCGTCAGCACCGGAATCATCGCGTTCTTCACGGCGTGGCGCAGCACCACCGCGCGCTCGCTCACGCCCTTGGCCCAGGCGGTGCGGATGTAGTCCTGCCGCATCACCTCCAGCATGCTGGTGCGCAGCACGCGCACGATCGCCGCGGTGGTCGCCGCCGCGGCGATCAGCGCCGGGATCGACATCGCCAGGAAGTTGTCGCGCGGCGATTCGGCGAAAGGCACGTAGCGCGGCGGCGACCAGCCCCACCACATCGCCGGCAGCAGCAGCACCAGCACGCCCAGCACGAAGCCCGGCACCGACACGAGCACGATGGCGAAGCTGCGCGCCAGGTTGTCCAGCAGCCCGTCCTGGCGCACCGCGGACCAGATGCCGATCGGCAACGCGATGAGCAGCGCGTAGAACAGCGTCCACAGACCGAGCTCCAGCGTGAGCGGCAGCCGGTACAGGATTTCGTCCAGCACCGGCGTGTTGTAGCGGATCGAGGTGCCAAGGTCGCCGCGCAGCAGGTCGCCCAGCCAGGCGAGATAGCGCTCGAAGAACGGGCGGTCCAGCCCGAGCTGGGCCTCGAGCAGCGCGCGCGTCCTGGCCGCGTCGCCGATGTCGGGCATCTGCGCCATCAGCACGTCGACGGCGTCGCCGGGGATCATGCGCAGCACGGCGAACAGGATCAGGCTGGTGATCAGCAGCGTCGGCACGATCGCCAGCACGCGGCGCAGGATGTAGCCGCCCATCAGCTGGCCCTGCCTCGCGATGCCGGCGCAGCGGCGTTCATGTCGCCGCGGCCCGCCGGGAGGTCAGCGCTTCGAGGATGCCGCCGACGATGAAGCGGGTCAGCATCGCGGCCCCCGCCGGGTCGCGGCGGCGGTTCTCGCCGCGCGACAGCCGCTCCACGCGGTGGTCGGTCAGGTGGTGCACGAACGCGCCGAGCGCGAACTGGTAGCACCAGGCGGCCTGGCCCCGCGTGGCATCGGGAAAGGTTTGGCTCAGCGCGTCGATGAAGGCGTGCGCCATCGGATCGAACTGTTCGCGCAGCACCTGGCGGTTCAGCGGCGTGTCGCGCGTCAGCAGCTCGCGCGCGGCCAGCAGCGCGTAGGTCTGCGGCGCGTCCGGCGCGCGCTCGAGCACCGGGGCCACGAAGGCCTCGACGATGCGTCGCACACGCGCCTTGCGGCTGGGC